>NZ_JBQFLY010000011.1:0-140303 GCF_056531545.1 Ruegeria sp. N10
GCAGCGAATGGGCCGAGGTGATCGCGTGGAAATCGCCGGTGAAGTGCAGGTTCATCTCTTCCATCGGAACAACCTGCGCATAGCCGCCCCCCGCAGCGCCGCCCTTCATGCCGAAGTTCGGACCCAGCGAGGCCTCGCGGATACAGATCATCGCATTCTTGCCGATCCGGTTCAGACCGTCACCCAGACCAACCGTTGTGGTCGTCTTGCCCTCACCCGCAGGCGTCGGGTTGATCGCCGTCACCAGCACCAGCTTGCCGTCTTCACGACCCTGAACCGAGTTGATGAACTCCTGGCTCACCTTCGCCTTGTCATGCCCATACGGCAACAGATCATCACTGGATATTCCAAGCTTCGCGCCGATCTCCTGGATCGGCTTCTTATTCGCTTCACGCGCAATTTCGATGTCGGATTTATAGCTCATTGGCCGGGGTCCTTGATTGAATACCGTGCAAAACCGACGTCAAACGTCGGCGCTACGCATTCCATACCCTTGTGTACAATCTGATTAGCCATGGATTCCGACATTCTGGCGTCGCGAAGCGTCGTCAGGTCACTTCATCGGTAACTAATCGGAAACCTGCATATTTTCGGGGCTCCAGGCAGGCTGGTCCGGAACAAAGAGCTTGAGGTGATCGCCCAGTTGAATGCGCCCGGGACGTTCGATCCATCCCGTGACACCCCGGCGCCCGACGGCAGCGGGTTTGAACCCTGCACCATACCCCTGATGATCCGCTTCGATTTCGCGTCCGGGCAATACGCAGGGTGCGTTTTCCATATCCACAGTGATCGTCAGCCCGTTGACCGCCTGAAGGCGCGAGGACGGCGGAATGTGCGAGAAATCCGGAACACCTTTCAGCACTATGGATACGCCCAGATAAGACGGGTCAAGCTGGTCCAGCCCCATGTTCTGCGCGATCTGCTGCAACTCTTCCAAGGACAGCACCGAAAGTTGACGAACATTGCGGATTTCAGTGCCCTTGGGATAGAGGTTCGAGACCCGAACACAGGACGCACGGTTCAGACCTTCGTGCCGTTCGCCTTTCGCGCCCTCAAACCCAAGATCCAGCAACTCCACGGGCTTGGCACGAAGTGATCCGCCGGCAGGAACAAGGCCCAGCCAAACGACTTCGGCTGCAAATTCGGTTTCCCGCAAAAACGGCATATGCGCTTCCCTACCCATTGGTGTCTGCCAGCGCATAATGCCCAGTAACGCTCTGATGGAAAGAGAAAAAACCCGGGTCAGAGCCCGGGTTCTTGCTGGTTATGCTGTCGGTTCAGGTTCCATCCCGCCCTCAGGCGGTGATTTCTTAGCCTTGGTCTTGGGGATGGCTGTGACGCTGGGCGCACTGCCCTCGTCCGACTTGTCGTTCCGGTCATCGCTGTCGCCGGGCGATTCCCCGTTCATGACGCGTTTAATTTCGTCACCGGTCAGCGTTTCGTATTCCAGCAAACCTTGGGCCAGACGTTCCCATTCTTCGTTATGATCGGTCAGAATCTTGTGCGCCTTTTCGTAACCTTGCTGGATCAGGCGCTTTACCTCTTCTTCAATCAGTTCCTTGGTATGAGCCGATACCGAGAAACCGGCAGTATTGCCCTGGTATCCCTCATGGGCCTCGGCATAGTCGATATTGCCGACCTTGTCCGACATTCCCCAGCGCATCACCATGGCACGTGCCAGTTGGCTGGCCTGCATGATGTCCCCGGCAGGCCCGTTCGACACGTGATCTTCGCCATACTTGATGACCTCGGCCGCCTTACCTGCCATGGTCATCGCCAGCTTTTGTTCGCACTCATCCCGGTGATAGTTCAGGCGATCCATTTCCGGCAGCGAAACGACCATACCCAGCGCGCCGCCGCGCGGTATGATGGTCGCCTTGTAGACTGGATCGCACATGGGCAGAGACAGACCAACAACAGCATGACCCGCTTCGTGATAGGCTGTTTTTTCCTTCTGATCCTGAGTCAGCACCATCGAGCGGCGCTCGGCCCCCATCATCACCTTGTCCTTGGCGTTTTCAAAATCTTCCATGGTGACAAAGCGACGACCCACGCGTGCGGCCATCAACGCGGCCTCGTTCACGAGGTTGGCCAGATCCGCACCCGAGAAGCCGGGCGTACCGCGCGCGATGATGCGCAGATCGACATCGGGGCCCAGCGGCGTCTTGCGTGCGTGAACGCCCAGAATTTTCTCGCGGCCCTTGATGTCCGGGTTGCCGACTGTGACCTGACGGTCGAACCGGCCCGGTCGCAGCAGCGCAGGGTCCAGAACATCCTTGCGGTTTGTCGCCGCCAGAATGATTACACCTTCGTTGGCCTCAAACCCGTCCATTTCGACCAGCAACTGGTTGAGCGTTTGTTCCCGCTCGTCGTTGCCGCCACCATACCCGGCGCCGCGATGACGACCCACAGCGTCAATTTCATCGATAAACACGATACAGGGCGCGTTCTTTTTCGCCTGCTCGAACATGTCACGCACGCGGGACGCACCCACACCAACGAACATTTCGACAAAATCCGAACCCGAGATGGTGAAGAACGGCACGCCCGCCTCACCCGCAATGGCACGGGCCAGAAGCGTCTTACCGGTACCCGGAGGGCCAACCAGCAGCGCGCCCTTGGGGATCTTGCCACCAAGGCGGCTGAACTTCTGCGGGTTTCGCAGGAATTCGACAATCTCTTCCAGCTCTTCCTTGGCCTCGTCGATACCGGCAACATCGTCAAAGGTCACGCGGCCATGCTTTTCGGTCAGCATCTTGGCCTTGGACTTGCCAAAGCCCATCGCGCCACCTTTGCCGCCGCCTTGCATCCGATTCATGAAATAGACCCAGACACCGATCAGCAGCAGGAAAGGCAGCAGCGTGATCAGGAACGACTGAAAGCCTGATTGCTGTTGTTTTACGGCCTGAACGGGGATGTTTTCTTCGATCAGAAGCTTGGTCACTTCGGCGTCGCCGGGTTTGATCGTGACATAGCTGGCACCGCTTTGCAGGGTATAGCGAATCTGCTCACCATCCAGGGTCACATTCTTGACTTCACCGCTTTGGACGGCACCGACAAAGTCGGAATAGGTTTTCTCGTTGTTCTGAAGCGTTCCGCCCGGTCCACTGAACAGATTGAACAGTGCAAGGATGAGCAGGAACAAAACGACCCAAAACGCGATATTGCGAGCGTTGCCCAAGGAAATTCTCCTAAAAGTTCCGGCAGGTGAGACGCTGCCAAGTTACCTCTTAAAATAGAGAGGATTGTCGTATGTTCAATGCGATAAAAAAGATGTGTGGAACTCGGGCCAATCTGACGCAAGACTGGCATGCCAACCATTCGCGAGACCCGCAAGCGGGGCGGCCAGCACCCTATCCGCATTCCAAACCGCAGGCGTCGCTGTCAAAGCTATCCTGGGACGCCCGGTTGCCCGCCACTCGGGCACCTGTTGCAACCCCTCACCCCCCAAAGCACGGATTTCTGCGCCCATTGTTGCCGGTCCGCTCAGCCGCCATTTGCCATCCCACACAGCACCGGGTGCAGCCAACTGAGATTTCACGGCATTAAATTCCCTGCAAATCCAAACACTCCCGCCGTGTGGAACAATAAGACAACCGCCCACTGACGCCGATTGCCCATTCGCAACTGCATCCATCGCCCGATCCACTGCCGCCTGACGCGGGGGATAACCCGACCCGGCAACCCACGAGAGGATTCCCAGCAGGACACGGCGCCGAATCTCAAGGGGCAACGCGGCAAATCCGGCCCGGTTCACCCTCACGTCACTTTGATCCACTTGCGCCACGGACCGTGCGGATTCTTGCGCACAGATGCCAAGTGCCGTGTGTGCCTGCGCCAGATTGTCAGCCACGCGGGACAATGAAAGCGCATCAATTCCCAAAGGTTCTAGACCACCCAAAGCTTCGCGCGCCTTGATCCGATCGAAACGGGCATCCTGATTCGAAGGGTCGTCCACCCATGCCACGCCAGCCCCAGTCAGATAGGTGCGCAGCTGTTCACGGGCAATCCCCAGCATCGGGCGCAGTATCGTCAGCCCCCGCTGTTTCCGAATGGCCGCCATTCCGGACAGGCCCGTGACCCCGGATGATCGGCCCAACCGCATCAACAGTGTTTCCGCCTGATCATCTGCGGTGTGGCCCAGCGCAATGGCATCGATTCCGCGGCCCTTTGCCCATTCGGATAACAAATCATACCGCGCCTGACGTGCGCGGTCCTGCAAGTTGCCGGTACCGTCCCATCCCGACCAACGCAGCGTGTCATGAGGCATCCCCAACGCAGCCGCCTGCAGGGATACCGTTTCGGCCTCGCGCGCGGATTCGGGGCGCAACCCGTGGTCGACCGTGGCAACGAAAAGGGTGATAGCCTCATCCTGCGCCACATGATGCAAAAGGTGCATTAAGGCGACAGAATCGCCGCCTCCCGAAACTGCAATACCCAACTTGCGCGGAAGTGTTTCGGGTAGCCGGGCGCGAAGGTCTGCAAGTAGTTTGCTGGAGTGATGGTTCAAGTACATCCCAACGCGGTCATCTCCTGCGTGGCGTTCGAAAACTCTGGCGCAGAAGGAAAGCGTACTCCGACCTCATTAAGCGTGATGCAGGCCTGATCAGTCTGTCCCAAACGGCCAAGCGCCGCACCCAGTTCGTACAACGCCTCGGGTGCAAATGCGCCCTCGGAATCACCCGTGAAGCTGGCCAGGAATGCTCGGGCCGCTTCGCGCGTGTCGCCAATCCCTTCAAGGGCATGACCGCGTTTCAGGTTGGCTTCGGGCGCCAGCGGACTGCCGGGATAGCTTGTTTCAAACTGCGCAAACAACGTGGCAGCAGTCTGGAAATCGCCATCGGCCAACGCTTGCGAGGCTGCATCAAAATCAGCACGTTCACCTATGGCCAGTTCACCATGATCGGTCGCCGTTGGCGTTTCGATACTTGTTGGCCCGGTGATCACACCGGCCGTGTCACCACCCAATGTCGAGGTCTCACCCAATGTCGTCAAATCGCCGCCTTCCAGTTCGACCAGCCGGAACTCAAGGTCACCGATTCGGTTGGTGCCGTCAGTGACAATGTTCTGCACCCGCTGGTTCAACTGCTCGGTTTGGCGGGTCAGGCGCTGCAATTCCGCTTCGATCGCGACAACGCGTTCTTGGACCGAACTGCCGGACAGGTTCGGTGCAGGTGAACCCGTGGTAGAAAACTCGCGTTTCAAACGCTGAATTTCCACATGTAGCACCGTTAGTTCCTGACGGATATCTGCAAGAGTTTGCTGATCCTGTGCCTGTGCAACACCAGCCGTCGCCACAACCGCCGCCAAAACCCATCCTGCAATGCGCATCATCTTACCCCAGAGTTGACCCGGTCAGAACCGTTACCGCACGGCGGTTCTTGGAATAACATTCCTCGGTGCTGCAAATCTCGATCGGGCGTTCCTTGCCATAGCTCACGGTATTCAGGCGGCTGCCCGCAACTCCGCGTGAAATCAAGTATTCTCGTGCCTCATTAGCGCGTTTGGCACCCAAACCAAGGTTGTATTCCCGTGTGCCCTGCTCATCCGCGTGGCCTTCAATCGTTGCGACAAAATCCGGATTGGCCAGCAACCAGTCTGCCTGCCCTTGCAGCACTGTTTGCGCCTCGGGCGACAAGGTCGACTGGTCAACGGCAAACAGGACACGGTCCCCGACCGTTTGCTGGAAATACGCGGGCGAGCGCGGATCACTCGGTGATCCGGGGACAATGGATCCAATGCCTCCGCTACCACCACCGCCACCCAAGGCTGAGGGGTCATTGTTTGTGCAGGCGGCGATCACACTCAGCGCGCCCAGCGCCAGAACTTTGCTCAATACGTTCATTTCAGGTGCCTCGTGTTATGTTTATTGCCGCCTGTCTACCACAGGGACGATTTGTTGTGAACTTCACTGCGATCAATTCTGCAATGGGCCCCAGGACGGATCGCTGCCGCCGTCCGGTGTACGTACCGGGCGCAGGTTCCTGCCCGAGATATCCACCGAGTAAAGCGATGCCCTACCGCTGGCCCCCTGCGTTTCGCGGGTGAACATGATGACCCGGCCATTGGGCGACCAGGTGGGGCCTTCATCCAGGAAAGACGCTGTCAGCAAACGTTCTTCTGATCCGTCGATGCGCATCACGCCGATATGGAACCGGCCCTGGTTCTGCTTGGTAAAGGCGATCAGGTCGCCTCGCGGCGACCAGACCGGCGTACCATAGCGACCCGCGCCAAAGCTGATCCGCGTGGCTTCGCCCCCGTTTGCTGCCATTACGTACAATTGCGGCGTGCCGGAGCGGTCGCTTTCAAAGACAATCCGGCCACCATCCGGCGAATAGCTGGGAGCCGTTTCAATTGCGGGCGTGTTGGTCAGGCGCGTACTTTGCCCCGAGGTGATATCCATTTTCCACAGGTCGGTATTGCCGCCCTGAATCAGCGAATAGACAATCGACCGGCCATCCGGCGAGAACCGTGGCGAAAAGCTCATGGTCCCGTCCTGCGTCTTCAGTTCCCGTGGTTTCGGGCGCCCGACTTCAGTCACGTAAATGCGCGGGCTGCCGCTTTCATAACTGGTATAAAGCAGCCGGTCACCGGTGGGTGAGAACCGGGGCGCCAGAACGATGGCGGCGCTGTCAGTCATGTACTGCACATTCGCGCCATCGTAATCCATGATCGCCAAACGCTTCAGGCGCTGGTCCTTCGGACCGCTTTCCGAAACAAAGGCAACGCGGCTGTCAAAATAACCGCCTTCACCTGTGATCCGGCTATAGACCTGATCGGCCACCTTATGCGCCATGCGCCGCCACCCGTCGGTGGTACCTGCCAGTTGAAGGCCATTGCCCAGTTCCTGGCCCGAAAACACATCCCACACCCGGAACCGGACCGTCAGTTTCTGACCGGACACATTGACAGCGCCCGTGATCAGGGCGTCAGCGTTGATCGCCTTCCAATCCGCAAACTGAACCGGAGCTTCGAAGCTGCTGACCCGGCTGATGAACGCATCCGAGGATATCTCGCGGAACAACCCGGTCCCGGTCAGGTCAGCCGCCACCACGCGCGAGATATCTTGCGCGAACTGAGCTGCGGCCGGGCCGTCCGGCACAAAATTCGGAACGGCAAAGGGCAAGGGTTCGATAATCCCCTCATCCAGTTCCAGACGCAAAGGCCCGCTCTGTGCATAAACCGGCGCAGACATCAATGTCAGGCCGACAAAGAGGCTGGTCAGAAGCTTCATCATTTGATCCGCATCCTCTCGGGGTTAAATGTAATCTCAACATCCTGCCAATGTTCGTATTTGTCAGCAGGCAAATCATATCCTTTGGCCCCGCAGCGCAAAATAGCACGTCGCGCAGCCTCGTAGGCCTGTTTAACGGCTCCCGCCGAGCCGCCAGAGCTGTCCAGCATCCGAACGCTGCCGCCGACGACCGTACCATCACGGTTCAACGAAAACGCGACAACAACCACAGTGTTCAGCGCATCTGTGGACAAGGAACCCACATTCCAACATCCAGAGACGGCCAGTCGCATCGCGTCTTTCTCTCCGCTGGTCAGCGGTGGACCAGAGGGTTCGGACCCGCTGCCCAAGGCTTCGGCCAGGGCGTCGTTAATTGCCGTTTCATCGGTTTGTTTTTCAGATTCCGGGGTCGCTTCAGGCGATTTGGCCACAGCGGGTTCGGATGGCGGCCTTGGCCGGTTTGGGCGCACGCGCGGCCGCGGAGATGTCAGGGGCGACTGTTCCTTGGTTTCCTCGGCCTCGGTCACAATCTCCGGGGCTGCCTCTTGCGGCGCGGTCTGATCCTGCTGTTCCTGCTGAACTTCTGCGCCTTCATCCAGGGATACCGGCGGCGTTTCAAAATCATCAGGTTTTGCCTCGGGCGGTGGCGGAGCTATTGCCTCGGGCGCGACGCGATCCGAGGGGCGCGGCTGTGCCTCCGGACCAGGCGGCGCAGGCTGTGCAACAGGCTCGACCTGAGGTTCCGTCAGAACCGGAGGCTCGTCAGGAACCTCGGGTTCTGGCGGCGCTTCCACGATGACAGGCTCTGGCTCTGGTTCTGGTTCAGCCGGTGCAACAGGTTCAGGGCGCGGCTGTTCGTCAATCACGGATTCCGGCGGTTTGGTCACAGCCTCCGGTTGGGGCGGTTGTTGCAAAGCGGTCGGCACTTCGGGGACTTCCGGCGCATCCCGCTGGGCAGTCATCGCCGCGAATTGTTCAGCCGTGATCACTGAGACGTCCTGCACAGCCATCGGCAACGGTTCGGACCTGAAGGTGCCGCCGAACATCGCCCATCCGATCAGGCTGACATGCGCAATCGCTGAAATCTTGGTGCCGGTATCCACCGTGCGACCTCACTCTCCACCTTCATCCAGCGTCGGCCCACCGGTATCGGTCACAAGGCCAACGTTGGAAAAACCGCCCGCGTTCAGTGCACCCATGACCTGCATCACCTGTGCATAAGGGATTGCGCCATCGGCCCGCAGGAAAACCCGGTCGCTGCTCCGCTCTGCCGCAATGGCACGCAGCTTGCCAATCAACTCTTCGCGCAACACATCGGTGGTCTGGATCTGCACGCGGCCGTCTGCGGTCAGAGTCACGGTCAAAGGCTCTTCGTTGTCGCCGGGCAGCGCACTGGCCGCGGTCTTGGGCAGATCGACCGGAACACCAACCGTCAGCAATGGCGCGGCCACCATGAAGATGATCAGCAATACCAGCATGACATCCACGAAAGGGGTCACATTGATCTCGGCCATCGGCTGCGCGCGACCGCGACGCCGACCACGTCTGCGCCCATTGCCGCCCGAAGATTGCTGGATCGCAGCGCCCATCTTCAGCTGTCCAACTGGCGCGACAGGATGGTTGCGAATTCATCCGCAAAGGCTTCATAGCCGCCAACGATCCGGTCACTATCTGCGCTGAGTTTGTTGTAGAAAATCACCGCCGGGATCGCCGCCAAAAGGCCCAACCCTGTCGCCATCAACGCCTCGGCGATGCCGGGAGCCACCACAGCAAGGTTAGTGTTTTGCTGCTCGGCAATCTCGATGAACGCATTCATGATGCCCCAAACGGTGCCAAACAGCCCGATAAACGGAGCTGTGGAGCCAACAGTCGCCAGAATGGGAAGCCCTTTTTTCAAGGTTTCCGCCTCTTTCGCGATGGCGACATCCATCGACCGGTCGATACGCGCGGTTGCCCCGGCAATCAGCCCGCCATCATTGCGATGCGACCTGCGCCATTCGATCATGCCTGATGCAAAGATTTTTTCCGAGCTGCCATCCGGCTGGGTTCCGATCTGCTCGAACAACTCATCCAACGGGTTGCCCGACCAGAAGCTTTCATCAAAAACCTGCGCCTCGCGTCGGGCCGCGCGATAGTTGATCAGCTTCTGAATGATGATCCCCCAGGACCATATGGATGCGCCGGTAAGTACCAGCATCACCAGTTTGACGATAAAGGTCGCGCGGGCAAACAGCCCCCACATGGAGAAGTCGATCTCCTGCGCCAGCGCCAGCGTTTCAGCTTCCATGAACCTGCTCTTTGTTTTGCCTGATGGCCGTTCGTTTGGCCTTGTTTTGCCAAACGCTATCTCAGTTGGTCATGAAAAGCCAACAGAACCACCCACGGTCCGCAAATTGTTACATCAATGCGCGAATCTCTGCCGGCAAACGGATCGGCTTGCCTGCTTTATTGATGCAAACGGCCGTGACTGTTGCACGAAATATTTCGGTCTCACCGCGTCGGACAAGCTGTGCCATGGTCAGACGCACGCCCGAGATTTCGGTAACTTCGGTTTCGACAATCAATTCATCATCGAACCTTGCAGGCGCCAGATACTCGGCCTCAAGCCGCCGCACGACCCAAACAATGCCTACTTCCCGCATGGCGTTCTGGTCATTGCCCAGATTACGCACCCAGTCCGAGCGCGCGCGCTCGATATAGCGCAGGTAGTTCGCATGATAGACAACCCCACCCATGTCGGTGTCTTCATAATACACGCGGATGGGGTAGGTGTGTTTCATTGCAACGTCTCCAGACGGGCAAACAGCCTTAACGCGTGCGAGGCATCCTGTGCCGCCCGTGGCAAAACCGGATCATAGGCCGCCCGGATCAAGGACGCGATGTCGGGACGCAGGATCGTGGCCTCACCTGCGATTGCCAGTGGAGATTGATTGCGAAATGCAGTGTCCGACCAGAGCAAGATTGTCTGCACGACCTGATTGAGCGCAAGGGTTTCAGCCGGAACCTTCGACAATTCTTTGTCCATGCGCAGAAACACAAACGCCGCGCGGATCGCGCCATCTTCTTCGAACCGGAAAATGCGGTACTGGTTTGCATCTGCCTCGACCAGCCGTGCAACCAAAGGTTCCAGATCCGGAACCAGACGATCAAGGTCCGGTACTTCCAGCAGTTCCTGCCAGTCCCGGAAAAAGAAAACCATGCAATTCGCGCCAAGTTCAGGGTCCGTCTCGGCCATTTGGTGACCGGCCAGCGTGACAACAGCTTCAAAAGCCCCCTTTACGGTGGCTAGCGTCTCGTCTTCAACGCCGAAAACGATCGGAACAATAGGCCGTCCCCAGCGCGTAAACAGAAACTCGCCGCTTTCGCGTGTGAACAGCGCCTCAATTTCTTCCGGTGTCACCGCCAGCCCTTTATCTTTTTAAAAATACTCTCGCCGAAAGGCATAAAATCTAAGTGCGCGGGCTTCAACCGAACAGATCGCTTTGCCGCTTGGGCGCGGCCATCCCAAGATGCGTCCACGCCTTCTGCGCCAACATCCGCCCGCGCGGAGTACGCTGGATTAGCCCCTGTTGCAGCAAATAGGGCTCGATCACCTCCTCAAGCGAGTCGCGGCTTTCGGACAGCGCGGCAGACAGGGTTTCAATCCCCACCGGGCCGCCTGCGTAGTTTTCGGCAATCAGCTTCAGATACCGCCGGTCCGCACCATCAAGACCCAGATTATCAACGCCCAGACGGGTCAAGGCACCATCGGCCAGGTCCCGTGTGATCCGCCCGTCCCCTTCGACAATCGCGAAATCCACAACGCGTCTCAGCAATCGCCCGGCGATACGCGGGGTTCCACGCGACCGGCGCGCGATTTCGCGCGCACCATCGTTATCCGCGGGCGCGCCCAGTTTCCGCGCGTTCCGGGTGACGATTTCGTGCAACTCATCCACCGTGTAGAACTGAAGCCGGGTCGGGATACCAAACCGGTCACGCAAGGGCGTTGTCAGCAGGCCCATCCGCGTGGTGGCCCCCACCAGTGTGAATGGCTGCAATTCGATCCGAACGGTGCGCGCAGCAGGACCTTCGCCGATAACAAGATCCAGCTCGAAATCTTCCATGGCCGGGTACAGCACTTCCTCCACAACCGGGTTGAGCCTGTGAATCTCGTCGATGAAGAGCACGTCACGCGATTCAAGATTGGTCAGGATCGCTGCCAGATCCCCCGCCTTGGCCAGAACCGGGCCAGAGGTCATGCGGAAATTCACTCCCAATTCACGCGCCATGATCTGCGCGAGGGTCGTTTTGCCCAACCCCGGAGGTCCGTGAAACAAGGTGTGGTCCATCGCCTCGCCGCGTTGCCGGGCTGACTGGATAAAGATGCGCAAGTTGGCGCGCGCCTCAGCCTGACCAATGAATTCATCAAGCCCCTGAGGACGCAAGGCGCGGTCATTGTCTTCCGGCAGGGGCTCCGGGCGCAGGGTGGGATCAGCGTCAACCATTCACTTACCCTTTCGGAGCCAGCAGCCTGAGGGCCGCGCGGATCAGATCAGCCTCGTCCGCATCCGGCTGGCTTGCAGCCGCTTCAGCCACAGCGCCCGCCGCGTCGGACGGCCCATATCCAAGATTGGCCAACGCCGACAACGCCCCGGCAGACGCGGCCGCAGCACCTGATGGCAGCTTCGATACACGTCTAGGTGCGGGCGTAGAATCATTCGGCTCAACAACCTCAAGTTCCGGGCCGTCCAGCGCCTGAGTAATCGTGCCACCCATGGCCATCACACCCGGCGCCTTGTCCTTGAGGTCCAACACGATCCGCTGGGCTGTTTTTGGCCCGACCCCCTTGGCCGCCTTTACCGCACCCCAGTCCCCCAGGGCAATTGCGCGGCTGACACCGTCGGGTCCCAATGCACTCAGGATCGCCAGCGACACCTTCGCGCCGACCCCCTGGACCGAGCACAGCAGGCGATGCCACTCTTTCTCGACAAGCGACAGAAACCCGTAAAGCTGCATCAGGTCTTCGCGGACAACCATGTCAGTGTAGATCGAGACCGCCTCGCCCACCCCCGGCAATGCCGCCATGGTCCGGTCGGAACAATAGACAAGATAGCCGACGCCCCGGACATCGATCAGCACATGATCTGCCGCACGATAATCCAGCCGCCCTGTCAGTTTTCCGATCATGCCCGCACCTCTTTCACACGCGCCTGTTGCGTCTTTCCGTAATAGGCGTGGCAGATTGCAATCGCCAGTGCATCCGCCGCGTCGGCCCCTTTCGGCAAACAGCCCGGCAATTGCAGTTTGACCATGTGCATAACCTGCTCTTTCTCGGCATGACCCACGCCCACCACGGTCTTTTTGACCCGATTGGGTGCATATTCCCCCACCGGCAGACCGGCCTGTGCCAGCGTCAGCAACGCCACGCCACGCGCCTGCCCAAGCTTGAGGGTTCCGGCCCCGTCCTTGTTCACGAATGTCTGTTCGATAGCAGCCTGATCGGGCCTGTGATCCGCAATCACTTCGACAATCTGATTGTGCAGCGACAGCAACCGCTCGCCCAGATCGTCGCCATCCGATTTGCATAATCCATTGGCCACATGGCTCAGGCGGCTGCCATTTGATTCGATGACGCCCCATCCCAGGGTTCTAAGCCCCGGATCGATGCCCAGAATTCGCATGTTTTGCCTCGGCCTGCTCGGGTTGTGTGATCTTTTTTCAACGCCTAGCACGAAGCGTGAACATTTTCCAAGCGAATTGACCCCAGGGCTGAAAACGACACGCGTGTTTCAGGCGCGACTTCGGGCGCGTTTTGCGACCCAGTGAAGTCTGAATTCGACACTTTCTCAAAGGCTTTTTCACCAATTGTTTAAGGGGATTACAACTTCGTGAAGCCTTGCAGAAAACGCATAGGACACATGCAAAAACTGAACTTGTGCGAACGAAATGGCGGCACTAGATGCCCCGCAGATCGCAGAAATGCAATGTGAACACTAACCAGAAGGAAACAGGATATGGCTGCACTGGACACAACCCGCGTCGCTACCACTGGCTCGTTCGGCCTTGTTGGCCGTATCGGCGCATTTTTCGTATCGGCCGTTAACGCCGCAGTTGAATGGAATGACGCCCGCGTAACCCGCAACGCGCTGACCGGTCTGACCGACCGCGAACTGGACGATATCGGCCTGTGCCGCGGTGACATCGACTTCATTGCCGAAGGTCGCCGCTAAGAACCGACCCCAACACTTATACGCCCCTTCCTCCTCCCTTGAGGGGCACACAAAAACACCGCGCACCGTAAGGGTACGCGGTGTTTTTTTAATCCGAGGGAGCGGATTAGTAGAAAACTTTGTTCAACTGAGTGGCGAGGGCTTGCGACACAGGATCGATTTGCATCACCCAGGCACCGGCTTTTTCGACTGGTGTGCCTTCGTTCAGGCTGTCGATCCGATATTGATAGCCGGTGGGACTAAGGTGGGACAAAAGAAATGCTTTGAAGGCGAAGAAACCGACAAGCGTAAGCAACAGCACCTTTGCTGGCACCGCCGAGCTCACCCGCTGCGGCCTCATCACAACCAGGCCATCCTTGCGCATCGTCGCACGATAGCCGCGGCTCATCTTTTGGTGTTTCTTGTTCAGGCGATTTACGCGCTGATTGAACTCCAGTTGTTTACCCGTCATGGCAGCCTCCAAAAACCGCCCCCCTCGACTTCATTCAGAAAACGGTAAAAAGAGATTGCGACAAAAACGTGGCAAAAACCTATAAAACTCCTGCAAATGGCCTAATTCGCGCCCTGTTTGGTTAAAATTAGGGTCGTCCACTCACCAATCTCGGCCCTATAGGCCTGATTGAACCCGTTTTGTGAATAAACGGAAACCACGTCATCGGCCTGTTCGTTAAGGATTCCCGACAGGATCGCATGCCCACCTGGGCGGAGATTCGCTGCCATTTCGGGTGACAAGGCCACCAAAGGTCCTTTGAGGATATTGGCAAAGATCAGATCGTAGGGTGCGTGTGCCTTGAGGTCGGGATGATCGAAACCTGCGGCTTCAACACACCGAACCGCGCCGGACATACCGTTTGCCTTCAGGTTGGCTTCGGCCACTTCAACGGCCACCTCGTCGATATCGCTGGCAATGAAATCACCATCCCATACCCGGGCTGCCGCCATGGCCAGAACGGCCGTGCCGCAACCGATATCCGCTACTTTCGAGGCACTGAATCCTTCATCCAACAACCGGTCCAGAGCTTTCAGACATCCCAGCGTGGTACCGTGATGCCCGGTGCCAAAGGCCATTGCCGCCTCGATCAGCAGTGGAATGCGACCGTCGGGCAGCTTGTCGGCATCGTGGCTGCCATAGACAAAAAAGCGGCCCGCCTCAACCGGGGCAAGCTCGCGCCGCACATGGGCCACCCAATCGGTTTCAGGCAATTCCGACACAACAAAAGGTTTGGCTTCAAAGGCAACTGCCAGAACGGCCAATGCGGCCTCGTCAGGGGCTTCGGTGAAATATCCACCCACTTCCCACAGGCCCGAGCCATCTTCGACCTCGAACACACCGACGCCGGTTGGTTCGGGCTCCAGCCGCTCCATCGCTTCGCCCAGACCTTCGGCGGCTTTCTTACCTGTCAGCGTAGTCAGCGCAGTGAATGTGGGCATGGGGAACTCCTGTTTCAGTTGGCACTGCGCGTAGGACGGTGCGCCGCCAACGTCAAGCTTGCGACCTATTCCGCCGGGGCTGGCGCGTATTTGCTCAGGACGGTCTCATTGCCCGGTTCCGGGTGGCGTGGAACCAGCAGGGACAGCAGCAGAGAAACGACCGCCATCGCC
Organism: Ruegeria sp. N10; assembly: GCF_056531545.1. Taxonomy (NCBI): domain Bacteria; kingdom Pseudomonadati; phylum Pseudomonadota; class Alphaproteobacteria; order Rhodobacterales; family Roseobacteraceae; genus Ruegeria; species Ruegeria sp. N10. The sequence goes on from NZ_JBQFLY010000011.1 coordinate 15,046, forward strand.
GCCGCTAGGCCAAATACGGCGCCTGGCGACATGACCCAGAGCAAACCCAGCAACGCGGGCAAGAAAACCGCGGCGATATGGTTGATCGTGAACGCGACTGCGGCAGTTGGCGCAATATCCGCCGGATCAGCGATTTTCTGGAAATAGGTTTTCAGCGCCAGCGCCAGCGCAAACAGCACATGGTCGATGACATAGAGCGTCGCCGCCAACAGCACGCCCCAGCCAAACCAGTAGATGCCACCATAGGCTGCGAACACGATCGCCAGACCGGTGTATTCAAAGATCAACGTGCGCCGTTCGCCAAACTTGGCCACCGCTTTACCCAGCAACGGAGCAACCATCATGTTGATCATCAGGTTGATCAGATACAGGCTGGTCAGCTCATGCACTTCAAAGCCGAACTTCTCGACCATCATGAACCCGGCAAAGACGACAAAGATCTGTCGCCGCGCACCGGCCATGAATTGCAGCGCGTAATATAGCCAGTATCGACGGCGCAGGATCAGTTTCTTGGTTTGCGGTGTGGGGGCATCGAATTGCGGGAAGGTGAACAGGCAAAACAGGGCTAGCAAAGCTGTTGCACCGCCAGCAGCCATGAAGACAAAGTTATAGGACAGATCGAACCGCTCCCAGGTCAGAACGATCAGCCCGTAAACCACCATCGTTGCAGCCGAGCCCATTGCGACCAGCCATCCCAATATCTGCGGCGCGCGATCCTTGGGAAGCCATTGCAACTGAAGCGACTGGTTTACCGTCTCATAGTAATGAAACCCGATTGAACTGAACAAGGTCACGAACAGCAATCCGCCAAGGCTTGGGAACCAGGCCGTAAAAGCCGTTGCGACCCCAAGCATCATCAGCGAGATCATGGCCAGCACCTGCTCGCGAATGAAAATGATGACGGCAATCACGCCGACCGCCAGAAAGCCCGGAATCTCGCGCACCGTGTGTAGCAGGCCGATATCGGCCCCGTCGAAATTCGCTGCCTCAATGACGAAGTTGTTCAACAGCGCGCTCCACGCATTAAACGCGATGGGCATGGTCAAGGCCATCACGAACAGAAGCGTGACAGGACGACGCCAGAACGGAAGGCTCTGCGCCTCGGCAAGGGGCATAGGTTTCAGCATGAGAATCCTCTACGCCCATTTCCCAACTTTGGCGAGGGGGAAGCGACCGGCGCACAATGGCCCTGCGTTAATGCAGACGTCACCGTCAGTAAAAGCTTTGTGGATCGATATCGACGGTCAGGCGGATATCGCCTTTCAGGCGTAACGGGGCAATCCAACGGGCGATAGCATCCTGGATTGGTGCGCCCTTGGGTGCCTTGACCAACAGGCGGACACGGTGACGTCCGCGAATACGGGCAATCGGCGCCGGGGCGGGGCCAAACACCTGTGCACCGATCTGGCGCAATGGACCGTCGTTGCGCGCCATGGCATTGCCGATGTCAAAGACCGGGCCGACCTCTGGCCCTGACAGAACAATCCCTGCCATACGTCCATAGGGTGGCACACCGGCCGCTTGCCGACCGGCGGCCTCGGCCTGCCAAAAGCCCTCTTCGTCCCCCGACAGAATCGCCCGGATCACCGGATGTTCCGGCTGAAAAGTCTGTAACAGCGCCTGCCCCGGTTTTTCAGCCCGACCGGCACGCCCCGCAACCTGCCGCATCAACTGAAATGTTCGCTCGGCAGCCCTCAGGTCTGCGCCATGCAGACTTAAATCCGCGTCGATCACCCCCACCAATGTCAGCTTGGGAAAGTTGTGCCCCTTGGCCACCAGCTGCGTTCCGACAACGATATCGGCATCCCCGGCCGCAATCTCTTCGATCTTGGCCTTTAGTGCGCGGGCTGAGCCGAAAAGATCAGAACTTAGCATGGCAATTTTGGCCTCGGGGAAGGTCACCTCGGCCTCTTCGGCCAAACGCTCAATGCCCGGCCCCACCGGAGCCAGCTTGCCCTCGACCCCGCAGGAAGGACAGATCTCGGGCATCGGCTTGGTCTCGCCGCATTGGTGGCACATCAGGCGCTTCAGGAATCTGTGTTCGACCATGCGCGCGTCGCAATGGTCACAAGCGATCTGTTCCCCGCAGGCGCGGCACAGGGTTACAGGAGCATATCCCCGACGATTGATGAACAAAAGCGACTGCTCGCCTTTCTCGATCCGCTGCTGCACCGCTTGCCGCAAAGTCGGAGATATCCACGTTCCGGCCTGCATCTGTTCGGCCCGCATGTCGATGGGCTTCATCTCGGGCAACACTGCCGCCCCGAAACGCGAAGTCAGGTCGATCCGATCATATTTACCTGCCTCAGCATTTGCCCAGCTTTCCAGCGAGGGGGTTGCGCTGGCCAGAATCACCCGCGCGCCGCAGATGGCCGACCGCAGGACCGCCATGTCTCGCGCGCTGTAATGCACCCCGTCTTCCTGCTTGTACGAGGTGTCGTGTTCCTCATCCACCACGACCAGCCCCAGATCGCGAAATGGCAGAAACAGGGCTGACCGCGCGCCAACAACCAGTTGAGCTTCCCCCTGCCCGACCATCCGCCAGACCCGCCTGCGTTCAGTCATGGTCGCGCCCGAATGCCACTCGGCAGGGCGCGCGCCAAACCGCGCTTCAACCCGTGTCAGGAATTCTGCGGTCAGCGCAATTTCAGGCAAAAGGACAAGCGCCTGCCGCCCCATGCGCAGCGCTTCGGCCACGGCCTCCAGATAGACTTCGGTCTTGCCGGAACCCGTCACGCCTTTCAGCAGCGTCGTGCCGTAATTCCCCGTCCGTTGCCCGGCGCGAAGCTGCGCAACCGCACTTGCCTGATCTTCGGTCAGGTCCTTTCCCGGTAAATCGGGATCAAGATGCGGATACGGCAGGTCGCGCGGGCTGTCTTCTTCACGAACCGCGCCTTGCTTGACCAAGCCTTTGACAACGGACGAAGTTACCCCTGCCTGTTCCGCCAGTTCCTTTAACGTGAATGCCAACCCGCCATAGTCGCGCAACACGTCAAGTACACGGATTCTGGCGTCGGTCATCCGGTCTGGCAGGGTGGCTCCCAAACGATAGATCTTGCGCATGGACGGCGGGTCGCCCAGCCCCGGCGCGCGGGTCGCCAGCCGCAGCATCGCGGGCATCGGTGTCAGAGTATAGTCGGCAACCTTGCCGAGGAATGCCCGCATTTCCTCGCGCATCGGTGCAACTTCCAGCACACGGATCACCGATCGCGCCTTGTTCAGATCGAAACCGCCCTGCCCCGGCCCCCAGACCACGCCCAACACCTTGCGCGGACCAAGTGGCACCTCGACAAACGCACCCAGAAAGCACCCTCCTTCGGGCGCTTTGTAATCCAACGTCCGGTCAAGCGGTTGCGTTGTCAGCACCGCAATCAGCTCTCCCTCGTCGAAAAATCCGTTAGCGCTCACAGCATATCCTTTGCAGGGGGTTCCAGCATGGCTCTCTTTGAGGTAAAGCCATCCGCGACCAAGGCCAACCCATCAAAGGACTGCCCTCATGAAATTCTTCGTAGACACTGCAGAGATTGACGCCATCGCTGAACTGAACGATCTGGGCATGGTGGACGGCGTGACCACCAACCCCTCGCTGATCCTGAAATCGGGCCGCGACATTCTGGAAGTGACCAAAGAGATCTGCGATCTGGTCGACGGTCCCGTTTCCGCCGAGGTTGTCGCGACCGAAGCTGACGACATGATCGCCGAAGGCCGCAAGCTGGCCAAGATTGCCCCGAATATCGCAGTGAAGGTTCCGCTGACATGGGCCGGTCTGAAAACCTGCAAGACGCTCAGCGATGAAGGACAGATGGTCAACGTCACCCTGTGCTTTTCGACCAATCAGGCGATCCTGGCTGCAAAAGCGGGTGCGACCTTCATCTCGCCCTTCATCGGTCGTCTGGACGATATCAACCTGGATGGCATGGATCTGATCGCCGACATCCGTCAGGTCTATGACAATTACGGATTCGAAACCGAAATTCTGGCCGCTTCAATCCGCACCGTGAACCACGTTACTGAAAGTGCCCGCATTGGTGCCGACGTCATCACCGCGCCGCCAGCCGTGATCAAGAAACTGGCCGATCACCCGCTGACTGACAAAGGTCTGGAAACATTTCTGGCAGACTGGGCCAAAACCGGTCAGAAAATCCTCTGATCTAGTGTGCAACCGCGCGGCGCTATCAGGCGCCGTGCCCGGCCCAACGGCCCAAAGCCTGATCTGCGATCAGGCGTGGCAGGCGGGAGCCTATCCGCCACAGCATCCGGGGAAATCCACTCTTGCGTGCATTTTTCCCAAGGCAAATCCGGTTCGGCATGCTATAAGCCGCCCAACAAAAAAAGACCGGACAGGACATGAGCAGCAATCCCAAACTCGAGGATAATCTCCGCGCGGCAATTCTGGCCGAGCCCGACGTCGTTCTGGACGACAAGGACCTGATGCAAGCCCTTGTGGCCGCGAACGAACGCGCCCGGGGTGATAATGTGATCGATCTGCGCGGCATTGCCATGCAGCGGCTCGAGGCGCGGCTGGACCGGTTGGAAGATACCCACCGCTCGGTCATCGCTGCGGCCTATGAAAACCTTGCAGGCACCAATCAGGTACACCGCGCGATTTTGCGCTTGCTGGAACCCGTCGAATTCGAGGATTTCCTGCGTGCCCTTGGCGCCGATGTCGCAAATATCCTGCGGGTTGACCATATCACGCTGGTTCTGGAAACCACCGTGGTTCAGAACGATCCTGCCATCGACAGGCTTGGAGGCGTTCTGACGATCGCAGAGCCCGGCTTCATCAACCAATACCTGACCAATGGTCGCGGCGGCCCTGTCCGCGACGTGACCTTGCGCGAAACTCATCAGCCGAACCGACGTGTTTTCGGCGCGCTGGCGGATCAGTTGCGCTCGGAAGCCTGCCTGAAGCTGGACCTCGGTCCGGGTCGCCTGCCGGGCATGATCGTCATGGGGGCCCGTGATCCGCGGCATTTCACGCCGCAACTCGGCACCGATCTTCTCACCTTCTTTTCCGGCGTATTCGAACGCTCGATGCGCCACTGGCTGTCGTGAACCTTATCTCACCTGCTTGCCGCGACGCGCTCCAGCACTGGCTGGACACTCTGGGCGCGCTGGCGGGGCGGTCCCAGAACACCCAGACCGCCTATCGCGGCGATGTCACCGAGTTTTTGTCTTTCATGACCCTTCATCACGGGGAACGACAAGGGTTGAAGGCGCTGGAACGGATCACCGTCTCGGACATGCGCGCCTGGATGGCAGATCAGCGCAGCGGGGATATCGGCGCGCGATCCCTTGCGCGCAAACTGTCCGCCGTCAAAAGCTTCTATCGTTGGCTGGCCGAGCGAGAGGGATTTGAACCCACCGCCGTTCTGTCGACCCGCGCGCCCAAATTCACCAAGAAACTGCCCCGCCCTCTGGCCGAAGACGCCGCGCGCGCCATGATTGACACGGTCGAGCTGCAATCTGTGTCCGACTGGGTCGCGGCCCGTGATGTTGCGGTTGTCACGCTGCTCTATGGATGCGGCCTGCGGATATCCGAGGCCTTGTCTCTGACCGGTGCAGACGCGCCCTTGCCCGAGACACTGCGCATTGTCGGGAAGGGCGACAAGGAACGGATCGTTCCGGTTCTTCCAGCCGCCCGAGATGCGGTTGACCGGTATCTTCAGCTTTGTCCCCACCCGCAAGCGAAGGACGCAGCCCTGTTCCGGGGCGTCCGTGGCGGCCCTCTGAACCCGCGCGCAATTCAGGGCGTCATGGCTAAGGCACGGATGCAACTGGGGCTGCCATCAACCGCCACACCTCATGCCATGCGGCACAGCTTTGCCACCCATCTGCTGTCCGCCGGAGGAGATCTGCGGGCTATACAGGAACTGTTGGGGCACGCCTCATTGTCAACCACACAGACCTATACCGCAGTGGATACCGCGCGGCTTATGGAGGTCTACAACCGTGCGCACCCCAAGGCGTGACCGATACATCGAACAGAAACCTCGGGCTTTTGGTTTGCATCTCTGGCGTGCATCGGTCATGACCCTAACATGACACTCAGATTCAAAGCTCTTGCCGTACATCTCTTCACTGCCACAGGTGCTGTTTTCGCAATGCTGGCCATGCTGGCCGCTGTGGAAGAGAAATGGAGCCTAATGTACCTTTGGCTGGTTGTATCTTTCGTTGTTGATGGCATCGACGGTCCGCTGGCGCGGCACTATCACGTCAAAAAGAACGCGCCCGAGTTTGACGGTGTCTTGCTGGATCTGATCATCGATTATCTGACCTATGTGTTCATTCCAGCCTTTGCGCTGTTCAAATCCGGATTGATGGATGGGTGGACTGGCTGGTTCGCAATCATTGTCATCACCTTCGCCAGCGCGATGTATTTCGCGGACACTCGCATGAAAACCAAGGACAATTCCTTTTCCGGCTTTCCTGGATGCTGGAACATGTTCGTTGTCGTGATCTTCGCGCTTGAACCCAATTTCTGGATCATCCTGCTGCTGGTCACACTGCTGTCGCTTGCGATGTTTCTACCTTTGAAGTTCGTTCACCCCGTGCGCACCGAACGCTGGCGCAGTCTGACCTTGCCGGTCGCCCTTGCATGGACGTTCTTTGCGGGCTGGGCCGCGTGGGTCGATTTTCATCCCGAAAGCTGGGCACACTGGGGTCTGGTCATCGCCAGCCTGTACCTGACATTTGCGGGTATCGCACAACAGGTCATTCCGCAGCGCCGTACCTGACACGAGCGCTGCCGGACCGGGTTTAAAGAACGTCCTGAACCTCAAATTCAGTACCGTTATGGGTAAAGACGTCACCCGCTCGCAGACCGGCCATGGCCAGATAGATCGGGCTTTGCGTCGAAATCCCCATATATGTATCTCCACCCACCTCAAACCGGGTCGTCGAAACACAGACGACAAAGCTGCGGTTGTTGAACCTGATCACCGATCCCGGCTTGACTGTATCTGTCAGCCCAAAATCGGTATTCTCGATCACATCGATCTTGGCATGATGCGCATGGACAGGCGCGTCAAACGCAGCCGCCAGATCGGCATTTTCGCGCGATGCGGCTATGTCATCCTTGTCGTGGCCTTCCCGGTCGTCCAGTCGGGCATCCTTCAGAAACGCATCGTAATGGGCCTGCGCCGTTGCAAGCTCCTCCGCCTCAAGCGACATCAACCGGTCGATAATGGCCTTCTTCTGGGCTGCGCGATCATTTTCAGTGCTCATTCAATGCGATCCTTCAAATTCAGCAACTGATATAAGTTGTGCTTCCCAGAACCGGATTGCAACCGAATTTCGAGGCTCAGATCAAAAGACCCGCCGCCCGTTCATGCCGCAGCAGTGCAACCTTTGTCTCGATCCCGCCGCACCCGGAAAACCCGCCCAGCCCATTGGCGGCCAGCACTCGGTGGCAGGGAATAATAACGGGGATCGGGTTTGCCCCGCAGGCCTGACCGACCGGTTGCGCCGGTTGCCCCAACGCCTTGGCGATATCCCCGTAGGTGCGCGTTTCCCCAAGGGGAATGGCATACATGAGATCACAGACCTGCCTTTGAAACTGCGATCCATGAATGCGGTAGGGCAGATCGAAGCGGTCAAGCCGACCAGCGTCATAGGCCATCAACTGCGCCGCCGCCTCGCGCAGCAGAGCGGTCGGCTCGCCCTCGTCCTCGCCGTCCCAGACCAGCCGCGTGAGGGCACCATCGGTTTCCTCGATCCCGAGTCTTCCGAACTGAGTTTCAACTGCAATCATCGCCATGGGATGACGGTTTCAGATCAATCCTCCAAGTTCAAGTGGGGAAGCCATGGGGGCTGCGCGACGCGCGGATTTTGTGAATTTCGGCAATCATGTTAGCCTACTTGCATTGTCAAAAAGAGTTTTGGAGCATGAGATGGGTCGTCATTTGATCCTGACGGTTCATGGAATTGGCGAACAAATACCCGGTGAGACCGTCGATCAGGTTGTCGGGGCCGCGACAACCTGGCTGGATGGCAATCCCGAACCGCCGATTGAGGTTCAGCGCGGGATGATCGAGCTGGCCGAGACAACCTTCGACGGCACCCCCCGAAGCGCGACATTGTTCCCGGTCAACCTGCGCAAGGTGACAAAACCGTCTGCTCCGCAGGATGCGGCTATGTTTGCCGAGGTTTTCTGGGCAGATCGCTCACCTGCCCCGAAAGGTGTCATTAAGACAGCGTTGGACCTGATCTGGGTTGTTCTCGCACTGGGTTATCTGGCGATGGACAATGCCGAACAAACGCATAGCCGCGCGGATGTGGCCTCGGATCAAGCCAACGGCAGGAACACTTTGGCCGCGCGGCTGGTTCACCTTTTTACCTGGGTTTTCTTCGGTGCAGTCGCGACCCTGAATGCCTATCTTCTGATCGGAGCGCTCGCCGTGATGGTCGATCGCGTTCCCGGGATTTTCTTTCAAAGCACGATCCTGCTGTTCTGGCTCTTGTTCACGCTTTACGCCGGAGGGGTCGCATACGGACTAAGGCGCAGCTTAAAAGCCCCGACCTATCTGAGGCGCGTATTCTGGCGCGGCATTCTCGGGATGGGGTTCTTGCTGCTGATCTGCCTGATCATAGGTCCGCTTGGTCTGGAAATCCGGGCCTGCACACCCTTGCCGGGCAGCCCAGCCTGCCCTTCGGCGCTGGAGCAGTTTGTGGCCTTTCAGGTCTACCTGCTGGCGTTTTTCTGGGCTTCGCTGATCTTCATGACAATCATTTTGTACGTGCTTTCTGCGACCAGGCTTGATGAAAAGGTTCAGGCAGACAATCTGAAAGAACACAGACGGCTGTATCCCAGCATATGTGCCGGGATGTTGGTGTTCTGGATGTTCTTTATATCCGGGTTGTGGCTTATGCTGCGGGAAATGCTCGACACGATTCCGGGGCTTTCGGATGGAAAACTGACCGGTCTGTTTGACAATTTTCTCAGCGATTCCATCGAAACGCTCAGCGTTGCCTTTGCGGCAATTGTGCTTCTTGTGTTTGTCGGCGTTGGCCTGTTTGCCGGTCGCAGAAGGCTGAAGGCAAACCTGCATGTCCGCGACGGGCTGATCAGCCGCGCCATCCTCAATCGTTTTGCACAATGGGTCTTTTTGTTCGGTGCAATCACACTGGCCCTAGTCGCAATCCGAGAGATCGCGATGAGCCAGCACGTCGATCCCCTGTGCCAGATCGGAACGGACAATTGCAACGTGATTGGCCTGGTTTTGAACAAGCTGGCAAGCAAACAGGGCGAGATTGGCCTGATCGTCCTGGGTGCAACAGCATTGATGTACCGCTTTTCCGATTTTGTCGCGGCAGGGCTGGGCGTGGCAAGAGACATCGTCACCTATGCCATTCGCGACAAGTGCTTTCTGAAAGCGGACCTTAAAACCAGGCTGCGCAATTATCCGGATCGCAAGGCGATTGATGAACGGTTTTACCGTGCGCTGCATTACGTGGTGGATATCTTTGCCGCGGACCACATCACGGTGATCTCACATTCACAAGGCACCGTGATTGCTACACAGATGCTGGCTGATCCACGCGTGCAAAAGCTGATTGACGGGCGCACCCTGACGCTGATCACGATGGGCTGTCCTGTGACCCACATCTATCAGCGCTATTTTCCGGAAATGTTCACGGTCGTTCCCAAAAATCTGAACGCCGCATGGTTCAACATCTTCCGGCAGGATGACTTTGTAGGGACCGAGATTGAAGGCGGGCTGATATCCGTAAATCGCAACATCCCGGTCGATCCTGGTGGGCACACTGGATATTTCACGGATTATCAGGTCTGGAAGGCCTTGAAGGACCCAGCCATTGGCTTTGACCTGTTTAATCCGACACCGCAGTCCGTGCAGACGTGAAACGAAAAACGCCCCCTCGAAAGATCGAGAGGGCGGTTTCCATCAGCTTAGCGCTTCATCGCAGCGTCGGCAAACTCCGGCGTGGGCGTGGCGGCCCACGTCAGGAAGGATTTTCCAACAGCGCTGACATTTCTCGCCTTCGGCCTTCTCGAACACGACGGCAACGCCTTCGATTTCGGGTACGCGGAACGCTTCGGCCGGGGCCGGGTCGCCAGTCACAGTCAGGCCTGACGTGATGCACAAATCGTCCACGTCAAAGGTCACCAGCAGATCAAGGGTTTCACTGTCCTCAACATGCACAATCGGAGCTGCTTCGAGGCTGGAGCCGATCACCTTGTCCTGACGCTGGATCTCAAGCGCGGCCGTCACTGCACGGCGTACACGGCGCACTTTGGCAACAGCCTCTTCCAGTTCGGCAAAACGCCAATCCGCAGGCGTTTCCGGGAAGTCGACCAAATGGACCGAGCTATCGTCGCCCGGAAAGCGCTCCAACCAGACCTCTTCCATGGTGAAAACCAGAACCGGCGCCAGCCATGTGGTCAGGCGATGGAACAGGATATCCAACACGGTTCGCGCGGCACGACGGCGCGGCGTGTCGCCGTCACAATAAAGTGCATCCTTGCGAACGTCGAAGTAGAAGGACGACAGGTCAACCGTGGCAAAGGTAAAGACCGCGCTGAATACGCCCTGGAAATCGAAAGACGCATAGCCCTTGCGAACCTGCTCATCCAGATCGGCCAGCCGGCTGAGCACCCAGCGTTCCAGACGCGGCATGTCTTCGGGCGCAACGCGGTCGGCCTCGGTGAAATCCGCCAGCGAGCCCAGCATAAACCGCATAGTGTTGCGAAGACGGCGATAGCTGTCGGCGGTGCCTTTCAGGATCTCCGGCCCGATCCGCTGGTCGGCCGTGTAGTCGGTCTGTGCCACCCAAAGGCGCAGGATATCGGCGCCGTATTGCTTGACGACCTCTTCCGGTACGATGGTGTTTCCCAGCGACTTGGACATCTTGTTGCCCTTGGCATCCAGCGTGAAACCATGGGTCACGACGTTGCGATAAGGCGCGCGGCCTTTGGTGCCGCAGGCCTGCAACATGGATGAATGGAACCAACCACGGTGCTGGTCGGTGCCTTCCATGTAGACGTCGGCGATACCGTCCTCGGTCCCATCTTCGCGGTCGCGCAGAACAAAGGCGTGGGTCGAGCCCGAGTCGAACCACACATCCAACACGTCAAACACCTGATCGTAGTCATAGGGGTTGGCGATGCCGTCTAGGATTTTCTCTTTGAACCCGTCGGTGTACCAGATATCCGCGCCGTCTTTCTCGAACGCCGCCTTGATACGCGCGTTGAGGTCTGCGTTGCGAAGCAGGTAATCCGCATCGGTGGGCAAGGCACCTTTCTTGGTGAAACAGGTCAGCGGCACGCCCCAGGCGCGTTGGCGCGACAGAACCCAGTCCGGGCGCGCTTCGATCATCGAATAGAGGCGGTTACGGCCGGTCTGCGGCGTCCACTTGACCAGTTCGTCGATCGAGCGCAGCGCACGTTCGCGGATGGTGTCGCCCATCTCACCCATGCCGTCGTCCAGCTTGCGGTCAACGGATGCAAACCACTGCGGCGTGTTGCGATAGATGATTGGCGCTTTCGAGCGCCACGAATGCGGATAGCTGTGCTTGATCTTGCCGCGCGCCAGCAGCCCGCCGACCTCGGCCAGCTTGTCGATGACAGCCTTGTTCGCGTCACCCTCACCGCCCTTGCGCGACAGGATGTACTTGCCACCAAAGAATGGCAGATCGGCACGGAACGAGCCATCATCCATCACGTTATAGGTGATGACCTGCTCTAACATACCCAGATCGCGGTAGAGTTCGAATTCTTCCATACCGTGTGACGGCGCACAATGAACGAAACCGGTGCCTTCGGTATCGGTCACGAAGTCAGCCGCGCGGAAGTCGCGGATATCGTCCCATTCGCCATTGCCACCTTCGGCCCCGGCCAGCGGGTGGGTCAGTTGAACACCTTCAAGCTCGTCAGTGGCGACATCACGTACGCGGGTCCACTGATCGTCGTTCAAACGGGCACGACCCAACACATCTGCGGCCAGATTGTCAGCCAGCAGGAACCTGTCACCCACATTAGCCCAGCATTCCTCAGGCGCGCCGGTGACTTCGTACAGGCCGTAAGAGATGTCTTTGCCATACACGACTGCCTTGTTCGACGGCATGGTCCAAGGTGTCGTCGTCCAGATCACGACGAATGCACCATCCAGGTTACCCGCGTTCACGACCTTGAACTTCACCCAGATGGTGAAGCTTTCCTTGTCGTGATACTCGACCTCGGCTTCGGCCAGCGCGGTCTTCTCGATGGGCGACCACATCACGGGTTTCGAGCCCTGATAAAGCGTGCCGTTCATCAGGAACTTCATGAACTCATCGGCGATCACCGCCTCGGCATGGAAGTCCATGGTGATGTAGGGATCAGGCCAGTTGCCGGTGATGCCCAGACGTTTGAACTCTTCCCGCTGGATGTCGATCCAGCCTTCGGCGAACTTGCGGCATTCCTGACGGAAGTCGACGATGTTCACCTCATCCTTGTTCTTGCCCTTCTTGCGGTACTGTTCTTCGATCTTCCATTCGATCGGCAGGCCGTGGCAGTCCCAACCGGGCACGTAACGCGCGTCAAAGCCCATCATCTGATGGGAGCGCACGATCATGTCCTTGATCGTCTTGTTCAGCGCGTGGCCGATATGCAGGTGGCCGTTCGCATAGGGGGGGCCGTCGTGCAGAGTAAAGGGTTTGCGGCCCGTTTTCTCGCGCAAGCGGTCATAGACACCGATGGTCTCCCACCGCTCCAACCATGCGGGTTCGCGTGCAGGCAGGCCCGCGCGCATGGGAAAATCGGTTTTTGGTAGGTTCAGCGTTTCTTTATAGTCAGGCGTTTGAATCGTGTCGGCGCACATTTTGAGCGTCCTTTGGATGATCAGGTCGTACTTGGATCGAAGCGGTCGGTGCGAGTTCTCAAACACCTTTGCCCGGCGTCTCAGAGGGTCAGAGCGCCGGGGATATAATTCGAATAATGATGGCCGTCCGGTCATACATGGCCGCGCTTATAAGACGCCTGCCTTCAATGGTCCAGAGGTTCCGGCCCATGCGGCGAATGGCGCAGCTTGGCCCAGCGATTCAGCCATGCCAGACCAGCGAGCCCAAGCCCCAGCGCCAGCAGTGAAAACACCCGGATCAGCCCACCCAGACCGGCAATATCGATCAGGAAGACCTTGGCCACCGCCAGCCCAATCACCACCAGCCCCGCCTTGCGCATCGCATCCGAACCACGTGTCAGAGATTGGTAGAACAGCACCGCCCCGACCAGCAGCAGAACAAGGGTATATGTATAAAGCTCGGGCTGCGTGACGCCGTTGCCTTCAAACATGCCTGCTGCTCCCTGCCAGACATGGCGGATGGTCAACCCAAACCACACGGCAATCAACGCGCCCGCAATGGCGTAGCTTGCCAGCCTGATCTGCTTTGGCATGTCCCTGATCCGCCAGGCCGAGAATCCAATGGTCAGTGCAGGCACCAGATAAGCAAGGACAAGGGTGTTCAGAAACGGTGGGCCAAGCACCGGGTCGGCGTTGGGGTTCAACAACGGGTTTTGTTCGGTCAACGCCAAGGTCAGACGGAACAAGCCATGACCGGCAAAGAACGCCGCCAACGCGTACCGGGCATAATTCAGCTTGCCGCCCAGCCCAAACCTCTGAACCTGAGCAAAGGCCAGCAGCAGCCAGATGACCGCCAGCAGGCCCAGACCCCAATGGCTGTTGTCGGCCCCGCCTTCACCGAAACCTTCAAGCCACCGCAGTAGCAACAGGGACAGCAGAATGCCGCCCGTCGCCCATGCCGCGCTTTCCAGCAGCAGTGCTGCAACCGGCCGCAGCAAGGGACGCAACAGCCACCAGCCAGCCACGAAACCCAATGTGGCCGTGCCATAAACCATCACCATTTCGGACACCGGGGCCGCGTTGGCCCAGTCCAGACCCGGGTCAAGCACCAAGCGCACGGTGACGGCGAAGACACCGGCCCAGATAAACCAACTCATCTGCGGCAAGGTGAATCTGCGATCCAACGCTGCTGCTGCGACGACGCTGGCCACCAGCGCAATCGTCAGCGCGGCCGAGCTGAGCACGATGACGCAGGCAAAGACCAGACAGGACAGCGCCGACAACGTGGCCAGAGCAGCCCGCATCCTGACCTCGCCGTCGGCGCGACCAAAACGCCCGGCCAGAAACACCATCAGAACTGCCAGGACAATCGCGTGTAGGGCCCAGGCGTACGCACCGATAACCGTGGCAGGATGCCAGCCCAATTCCAAAGCGATGGCCAGCGCTGGTGCAAAAATGACAGCCCACCCGGCCCAGATTGCACGATACTGGTTTACCCTGAATGACCGCCACGCCATCAAAATCGACGTGAGCGCGCCCAAAGCAACCAGCACGGTGGCCACCATCGGAAAGTCGGCCTCGGGCGTCTCCGCATAGGTGTCGGCGAAGCTGCGCAGAACCGCGCCGTATTCCAGCCCGTGAGAGGCAACAAAAAACACAAGGCCCGTCGCAGGTAGCACGGTCAGATCCTGAAGGGCTGGCGCATCCTTGGCCCACAAAAGCAGCGCCAGAAGCAGGGCGGACAGCAGGCAGACACCCAGCCAGAATTCAGCTGCGGAGTCTGCCCAATGCCAGGACAGGATCGCGGCACTGGCCGCAATCGCTCCGGCTGCGAGCCGAGTTGGAAACTCGGGCCACGGGCGGGTTCCGGGGGTGCGGATTACCTGAGACATCATACGCCCTGCATGATTCGGCCAAACGCGCCGCACCGGAATGGCCGTTGCCAGAAGCGCCAGCACTGTTGTCGCAACCAGATACCCCGGTTCCGTATTCGGTGCGCCACTTATCAAAAGCAGGTTTGCCGCATAAACGCCGACCAACGTCAGAACAGAAATCCATGCCCAGCGCCGCACCGTGTCGATACCCAGCCCCAAAACGGCTACCAAAAGAAAATAGGCATAGAGCCACGAAGGATCGTCAGATGCGCCCCCAACCAAAAAGGGTGCGGCATAGGCTCCGATCAGTCCAACCGCAGCCAGCAGCGGGCCGTGGAACCACCCCAGAACAAGACCAACAAGCGCGATGACAATCATACCTGCCAAAGCTGTCTCGGCCCCGATCAGGCCATAGAGCTGCCGCGCAGACAGGATAGCCCCGAACAAGGTGACAAGACCGGCCCCGGAAAAGACCGATGGCAAATAGGCAGTGGCCACCGCTTCGTCATCCCCGAACCTGCGGCGCAGAACCTCGCCCCCGACAATCAAAGCCGAACCAAAACCAAGCGCGGCGAAAACGCGGGCCACCGGAGGTAACAATCCGTTCTCAACGCCATATTGCACGAGGAAAATACCGGCCAATGCCAGCGACAGGGCCGAGACAGCGTAAAACCAGTTCTCACGCAGCCACGCGCCCAGCGCGGCAAACCGGTCATGGCGAAATACAATTGCAGGCGTAGCGGCGTCGGTGTCTACATCTTCGGCGCTTTCGTCTTCCTGTCGCTTTGGCGCGGCCCACGGCCCTGGGCTTTGAACCTGTTCCTCTGCCACAGGTTGCGGTGAAGGTGCATCTTGTTCCGGTTGCAGCGATGCCGGTGCATCACGCGACACCAACGCATTGATCTGCGCTTCCAGTTGTTCGACCCGGCGACGCAATCGGGAATGCCCGACCAGAAGGGCAATCAATGTCACCGGGATGGCCAGAACAACCAGGCCAATAAGAACAAGCAGCGTTTCCAACCGAGTCGCTCCGATCCGTAATTTCGGCCAAGCTATCTTGTGCTGTCGGTCAGCAACAGTCAGGAAAGCCGTGAGAAAGTCTAAAGCACAGAAATCGCCGGGCGGGCGATCATCAGCCAAAGGATGGTCAAAACCGCCAGAAACGCCGGAACCCCGCAGGCGAACCAGAACCGAAACAAGCGGTAATACTCCGGTGGCAGTTGCGTTCCCTGCTCTGCCGCCGTTCGCGCGTGGTCCCGCAACCGGATTTGGACCCAAACCACCGGCAACCAGAACAGGCCCGTCAAAACATAAAGTACCAGAGACAACACAATCCATCCTTCACCCAAAGACCACCCGATCTGCCAGGCAAGCAGCGCTCCGGTCACCGGTTGCAGGATGACAGCGGTCGTGGTGAACAGAAGGTCACCCAGAACCACCGTACCCGCCGTATGGGCGATGACGCGCGGGTCGTTTGTCCGGTGCGCGATCAGCATGAAAAAGGCGATCCCTGCCCCAGTTCCCAGCAGCACACATGCACCGATGACGTGCAGCCATCGCAAAATCAGTTCAGGGTCCATCATCGGCTCTCAAACAAGGGCAGCGCCACAAGCGACAGGATCATCGCGGGCAGGATTTTCACCAGCGGCCCCAGCGGGTCCAACCACAAGTCCGGCATCGTGATCGAAGCGGCGATCAGGTAGAACACGGCCACGGTTAACTGCGCCACGCAGGCCCGCGCCGCCCATCGGCGCCACAGGATGGCCAGACCCAGCGCTATGTCGATCAGGGACCAGAACACAGCGCTGGTCACCGCCATGGCGGATGACCACCCTGCTTCGACCAGCATGCCAGAAGCCGTGGATAAACCCGCCAAACCAAACAGGCCCGACAGCAACCAGAACAGGCTGAGTGTTGCAACGATCAGCGGCATCAACAGCGTCATCCGAGCGGTCAACCGATGCTCGCGCGCGCAAGGCAGCTTGGCGTAGACATCAGGCAAGGCGGCAATCCCGCGCCCGGCCGCTGCACGATAGTGGCCGGGGTCGCCAACCACGCCATCCGCCATGACCGTCATCGCCGTGCTGCGCAGCGGAGACCGCCAACCCAACCGGGCCAGACAGTCCGCCATGGACGCAACGGCTTTTGTCAGGACAGGCGGCAGGACCAAATGAAAGCGCGCGGCAGGAAACCCGAGCCACTGCCGCGTGCAGCGCACCACGTCCGACAAACTATGCGGGATATCCTCGACCAGATCGTAATTACCCTGCGGTAGGCGACCGGCAACGGCGGCAGTCACGACGTCACACAGGTCGGGCATCCCGATGCATTGAACGGGTGTATCGGGGTAAGCCAGCGGTTGAACAAAAGGCACGGCAGCCAGCATTCGCAGCAACGCCGTTCCCCCATAATCCGTTTGCCCGATAACTAGCCCCGGTTTCAGGATCCAAAGTGTTACGCCCGATGAACGTAAAGCGGCATCTCCGCGTGCCTTGCTGCGCAGGAAATGCGTGCTCGCGTCCGGCTCTGCCCCGATTGCCGAGATCTGAACAACGCTGATGCCACCTTTAGCGCAGGCCTCTGCAAGGGCTGTGATTGCTGAATGGTGCACCGCTTCAAGGTTGTCCTGCGCGTTATCCTGCAAAACCCCCGCGCAATTCACCACGACATCGACGTTGGCCAGCAGGTCCTGCCAGTCTTCCTTGTGCAACAGATCTCGCAAATCGTCCTGTTTCAGCGACACCCCCGGCAGGACCTTTGCCCCTTGCTCAGGATTGCGCCCCATGCCCTGAACCGTGGCACCTGCGGCTGACACTGCCCGCGTGACGGCGGCGCCGATGAAGCCATAAGCACCCAGAACCAAAACGTTCTTTCCAGAAAGCTCGTGATCTGCCATTAGCCTTTGCACCCGTTTTGCGCCACTCTACCTATCCGGGAAGCTTTGACCAGTCGCGACTACCGAGCTGCGACATTTATGGATGGAACAGAGACCCGACGAGATACGCGATCAGTGCCGCCGAACCACCGATCAACAGCGTTTCGATACCTGATCGCCACCAAGCCGCCAACGACCACCGGCTTTTGAATGCTCCAATCGCAAAGAAAACCCCCAACGTCATCCAGATCGACATCTCAAAAGCGTTCTCCACCGACGCTAAAAACGGCAGCAGCGGGATCATCCCGGCCACAAGGAACGCGAAAAACGTGGCCAACGCGGCTTTCATCGGATGCGGGTCTACACTGCCCAGCCCATATTCACCCTCGATCATCAGGTTGACCCAATGTTCGTGGCTCGACGTGATCGCGGCGGTGGCTTCGTTCAGAATTTCCCCTGACAACCCTTTTTGTGACAGAATTTCACGGACCTCCTCGCGCTCGCCGTCGGGGTAGAGTGCGATGTGGCGTTCCTCGATCGCCCGAATGCGCCGTATGTTGTCCAGTTCGGCCTTCGTGCCCGAATAGTTACCTGCGGCCATGGAAAACCCGTCTGCCAGAACGTTTGCCAGACCAAGCGCCACGATGACAAACGGGGAAAGACCCGCCCCCGCGACACCGGCGACAATGGCAAACGTTGTGACGGAACCGTCAATGCCGCCATACACAACGTCGCGCAACACGCCACGCCCGGGCGGAGCATTGATCCGGTCGGCGATTTCCTGCGGACTGTGACCGTGATCCGTCATGGCTAGCTCCTTTTTCACAGGCAGAGTGCCGAAGGGAGTGTTCTGACGCTTTGCTCTGGATCAACCCTTGGAGAATAGACCCTGCAAGGCTCGCTTGATGATGCCCCGCGTGGAGGGTTTGTGGCGTTTTGAGAATGGTAACGGGCGGCAGACTTCCATCGCGGCCACGCCCACTCGGGCGCTGAGCGCACCGTTGACCAGACCTTCTCCGAACCGTCGGGACAATTTGCTGAGAACGGATCCGCCAAGAACAGGTTCCAGCAGATCGTCACCAACGGCCACCGCCCCAGTTGCGACCAGATGCACAAAGACGGCACGCGTCAGACGCCAGCTTCCCAACGTGCCAGCCCGCCCCCCGTAGATTTCCGCAATGCGACGGATCATCCGCAGGGACGCAGCCAGTGCCGTTACAACATCCGCCAGTGCCAGAGGGACCAGAGCGGTCACGGTGGCAACCTGCCGTGCCGCGGCCTCAACCTCACGGCTGGCGGCGGCGTCGAGCGGGGCCAACAGCTCATCCTCGGCAAGGACTATAAGCGCCTCGGCATCGAACTGTTCTCCCATACGCTCGGACAATCGCTCACGACCCCAGCGGGTATCCTCGCGCCCTTTGTAGAATGCTATGATGCGATGTGTGACGGCACGCGCCTGAGCCAGGTCTTCATCAGCCAATGCAATATCCGCTGCACGGCGCATCCCATCAACACGGGACAACCGCCCCAAAGCCGCGAGCTCGCGCAGCGCGATGATCACCGCCACCAGAACCAATGCAGCCAACAGTCCGGCAACGATCCAACCCAATACGGGCGTCCGCTCCACCAGAGAGGTTGCAAAATCCCAGGCAGCCACCGATATGGCCGCCCCGACCACCGAAAGCGCAAGCCCCCAGAACCAGCGCGCAAGGGCCGAGGGTTTGCGGGCCGCCAGTCGGGCCGCGCTTTGCATCGCCTGCCCCTGAGGCGGCACAGTATCCGGCACCGGTTTTGCCTGCGCGACATCAGCAGCGGGTTCATCATCGTCAAGATCGATCAGAACCGGACCTTTAGCCATTTGTCGCATCCCTGCTGTGCCAGACAAACCTTATGTCCGGCAGGTTTTCATCGTTTTCTGCCCCATCGCTGCGCGCAACCTCGGCAAAGCCGTTTCGCTCATAGAACCGACAGGCACGGGAATTATCCTGAAACGCGTATAAGCCCAGCCGCCGCTGGCTTGATTTCGCGTGACCCAGCAATTGCTGACCAATCCCCTGCCCCCGAGCTTGCGCATCCAGATAAAGTGAATGGATTTCACCACCATTCAGCGCCAGAAACCCGACCACACCTGTCTCTGCCTCGGCCACAGTGACCCAATCCTGATCAATCATCCGGCCGCAAAAGGCGATGGTTTCAGCACAGCTGTGCAGTTTGGGCATCCAGTCGTTTTCCAAGGCGAAGCCGTGCAGGATCGTACCGATTGTACCGGCATCTGTGGTGCGTGCGGGGCGCAGTGTCGCGATCACAATCTGTCTCCGATCAGAAACTGCGCCGCACGATCCAGTCGGATATGCGGAGGGCCGTCACCGGGTTTCAGGGTTAGTTTTGCCGGGGCAAAGGCCATGAACCCATAGTCTTCGTTCAACCAACTCTCCGCTCCATTTCGCGCCGGACCCAACAGATGCGCCGGATCCTCGGGCAAGTCTCCGGGACAGAAAGCGGCCTGTTTGCCGCTGTCCAACAAAGTACCACGCACGCATGGCAGATCGGTTCCGTCGTGGCTGCGTATCTCTTCGGTCGTTGCACGCAGCGATGCTAGAGACAGGGCCGCGGTCCGGGCCCCGGCGAAATTCGCACGATCGCGCGCCTCGCGCGTCAAAGCCTCGATAATCGCGGTCAGGCGGGGATGTTGCGTGTGGTGCAGGTGGTCCGCTTTTGTCGCTGCAAACAGGATGCGTTCGACCTTTTTGCCCAGCAAAAGCTGGCTCAGCCATGCGTTCCGGCCCGGACGAAAAGCCGACAGGATATCGGCCATCGCGCGGCGCATATCTTCAACGGCCTGAGGACCCTTGTGAATTGCGCTCAGCGCGTCAACCAGAACCACCTGCCGATCAATCCGCGAGAAGTGATCCCGAAAAAACGGTTTCACGACCTGAGATTTATAAGCTTCAAACCGCCGTTCCATCTCGCGCTGAAGGGTCCTGCGCCGCGACGGGCCAGCGATTGCCAACGGTGCAAAGGTCAGTACCGGAGATCCCGCCAGATCGCCCGGCAGAAGGAAACGTCCCGGCGTACAGTCGTAAAACCCGGCATCGCGCGCTGCGTTGAGATAGGCGGTGAACGACGCGGCCAGAGCTTGTGCGGCAGGTTCGTCGTGCCCTACCGACGGGTCTGTATTTTGGACCAGCGCCAGATACGCGGCAGCCTCCGCACGGGTCTCGATCCGTGCCAGAGTTTCCTGAGACCAGTCTGCGTAAGATTTGTCCAGCAAGGCCAGATCCAGCAGCCATTCGCCGGGGTAATCGACGATATCCAAATGGACCGTGCGCGGCCCTTGCAACCCGGCAAGCAGCCCGGCGGGACGGGCCTTGAAGGACAAACGCAATTCAGACACCGCACGCGTGCTGTCTGGCCAGTGCGGTATCGGTCCCGTCAGGGCAGACAGGTGCGATTCATAATCGAACCGGGGCACAGTGTCATCCGGTTGGGGTTGCAGAAAGGCGGCATTGATCCGCCCCTCCTGCTGCGCAACCAGCCCGGTCATACGGCCCCGATCCAACAGATTGGCAACCAACGAAGTGATGAATACTGTTTTGCCGGATCGTGCCAGCCCGGTGACACCCAAACGGATGACCGGCTCGAAAAATGTCTCGGACACGCTGTCGCCGATACTTTCGACGCCACGCGCAAGACTGTCTGCCAGTGAAGAGATGACCAATCCGCCGCCCCGCAATTTTCCTTTTACCCAAGATAGGTAGCGGTCGCGGCACATACCAGCGCTTTCGCCCCCTTGCCCGATCCTGCGCTGCGCTGTACCAGCGGCACATGCCCAGATATGCGTTGAAAGTTGAATACCAGGGGGAGCCGTTTGCCGGATGGCAGCGGCAAAAGGATCAACCATCCGTGCAAGGTGCCATCGAACAGGCGCTTTCCCGTATTCAGCCGGGCGATCACACAATTGCCGCAGCGGGGCGCACGGACGCCGGCGTTCACGCTCTGGGGCAGGTTGCCCACTGCGACATGACAAAGGAATGGGACCCGTTCCGCCTGTCTGAGGCGCTGAACTATCACCTCAAGCCTCTCCCAGTGGCCATCGTAAAGGCCGCCCCCGTGACCGAGGATTGGCACGCGCGGTTTTCAGCGGTTGAACGGCAATATCTGTTCCGCATCCTGATGCGCCGAGCGCCCGCAACCCACGACCGGGGACAGGTCTGGCAGATTAGCCACCAGCTGGATGTCGACGCCATGCAGGAAGGGGCAAACATGCTGCTGGGCCGGCATGATTTCACCACGTTCAGGTCGTCGATCTGTCAGGCGGCCAGCCCGGTCAAAACCCTGGATGAACTGCGCGTTGAATGGGTCGAGGGCTTTTCCGCCCCCGAGGTTCATTTCCACGTGCGCGCCCGGTCGTTCCTGCACAATCAGGTGCGCAGCTTCGTTGGCACTCTGGAACGCGTCGGGGCCGGAGCATGGACCCCGGAAGATGTGCGTGAGGCTTTGGAAGCCGCCGACCGCGCTGCCTGCGGGCCGGTATGTCCGCCGCACGGACTGTATCTGGCGCGGGTCGGATACCCGGAACCGGTGTTCGACTGATCTAAACCGCGCGCAGAAGCAACCCGCCTGCAATCACCGCAATTGTAAGTCCTGCCACCAGTTCGATGCTGGGTGCCAAAATCGACGCAAAGCGCGTGGCCGAAGCCGAAGCCAGCAGCCCGCCGCGCAGACCAAAAGACGTCCACCCGACCAGCGTAGTCACAGTCGCCGTACCAAGCGCCATGGCAAAAGCACCCGCGATCCCCACCATGGCGATGCCCATTTGCCACGTCAGGATCAGCACAAACAAGGCACCGGTACAAGGACGTGCAGCTATGCCTGCGATCAGGATCAAGGCTTCGCGCAATGTGCCCACATTCGCAACCTCGTCCGCGGTAGGACCATGACGATGACCGCACTCCGCGCAGGCGCTGCCATCATGATGGTGCTGATGGGCGTGATCGTAAGGGACATGCTTTTTTCGTTGTCGTGCGAAATTGCGCACAGCCCGTACAATCAACCAAAGCCCAATCAACGCAATGGCTCCGTAGCTGATCGGAGCCATCACCTGTTCGGTCGTCCCAACAAGGCTTTCGCGGGACATCTGAAAGACCAGCACCCCCGCGTAGACCAGCACAACCGCCATCACAGCCTGTCCAAAACTGGACAATACGCTAATCGCCGACAACCGCCAGAAGGCAACACGCCGACCCAAACCGTAGCCCCCGATCAAAACCTTCCCGTGGCCCGGACCCACGGCATGAAAGAACCCGTAGGCGAAACAGACGGTCAGAAGCGTGGCCACCGCCTGAGGCTGTTCCGCACGCGCGGCACGCAAGGACCGCGCGATCTGGTTCTGAAAGTCCCGCTGCTCTCCGGCTGCCCAACTTGCCAGGCTGTCAAACCCACCACTGCCCCAGAACCAAAGAAGCAAACCGAAGGCCAGAGCGACCGGAACAATCAGGAAACGGGACATGAAACGAGGATCTCAGTCGCAAAGTTCTCACCAACCAATGGAATATCGTTTTCTTCCAGGTCGTAATCCGCGTCCAGTGTCAACAGAAACGCCTGCATCTGTGCAAGCTGCCCGTCTATGTCGGGATCGTTACGATCCACCCGGCATAAAGCCGGGCCCGTCACGGTTACAGGGCGCGTAATCTCGTAGGCCGTATAGAAGGACTCATCAAATGCCTTGGCGGAAAGCCCTGTGGCAAGTATCGCGTCGCCTTCGACCGCGCGCATGTGGGTGGTCACGACCCGCCCATCTTCCGTTGTCGCACTGGGCTCTAATGGACCGGACAGAGCAACCAGCGCTCCGTCTTTGGTGAGCACGAGGTCGCCGTTGTACCCCTCGACCCATTGCATATCGAACCCGCTCAGACGTTTTTCTTCGCTTTCCGTCAGAATACCGTCAGCATCCTGATCCAGATTCATGTCTTCCAGAACAAGCAGAGAGTAAAATTCGTCATATGCCCACGTCACCCGGATATGGGTCAGGTGACCGGCCTCATCCACGACGAACTCCAGCCCGGTGTCGATAAAGACATGCGGGTGGGATAGTGCCGGGATCGGCAGGCAACAGGTCATGACGGTGAAGAGCCAGCGCATATGCGCAAGATAGGTCTGACGGGACACGGCGACAACGGCCTTTACACACGCCTGCGGAAACTGGCCGACTTTCAGACTGGCGGGAACAGAACCAGTGTTTGCAGGGCCGTCCCTACAGGACCCTGCGTATCAAAAAGCACCGACTGAGACATGCCGATGCCCGTAGGTTGCCAATGTGAAACCGAACTGGACGCCAGCCAATCTGACACCGGTTCGCGGTGGATATTCACGGTCAAATCGGTGTTCATGAACCCCATCTCCGACGTCGGAGCATTCCACGAGATACCATTGCCGCAATCCGCCAACGGGCACAGTGCCTGAATGGGCGACTGATCTTCGCCGCTCAACAGCTTTGGGGTGCGCATCCAGACCGTTTTGGGTCCGGCCCCCTGTTTGCCGTCTTTGGGATAAAGGATGTCACTGTAGTGGGCAAACCCCTTCAAATCGTGACGAATCTCGCCGATTGGAAAAGGACCTTCTACCGCGTCTTCCAACTGTGGCGCGCTGGTTTCGACGTTTGCCACCACGCCTAGATCGCGCCGCACCAGATGCATGGTGGTGGCCGTGGCGCAGAGTGTGTCATCCAGATCGTGCACCGTAACACGTGTGGTCGCCAGCGTCTTTGTTTGGCGCGTGGTTTCTGCGGCAACCCGCAACCCGGCCAAGGGCAGAGGGCGCAACAGGTCAACTGTCAGGCGGGTCAGCATCTTTTCGGGGCCAACCTCAGTTTCCGCTGCCCGCACTATCAACCCGCTGACCGGCCCTGCGTGGCAATGATCGGCAGACCACGGACCGCGTGCAGGATCATGTCCTACAAACGCCCCATCCTCGCGCTGATGAAAATAGGTCTGATCCGTGAAGTCGAGCCCTGCCATTCGTCCTCTCTGGTCTTTTCTGCGTTGTTTACTTCAGTTCGTTCACCCCGGTAACCGGTTGCAAAGAAACGTGGTTTTCCCTGCGCAGGTTGAGTTATTTCTTCACGAAACTGTCCTTTTTCAGATCTTGAAACCGGGCTGTACTTTTAGGCACGAGGATGGCTTAACTGACCTGATCCTGTCCACCGCTGTGACGGGACGTCACCACATCAAATCCAAGTGGGGTTCGCATATGGCGTTGTTGATTGAAACCGGGTTGTCGGACTGGATTGGGGATGAGGAAATCGCCGCCACATTGCAGGCCTTGGCGCCCGGTGCAGACATCCGCACACCCGGAACGCTGGGCGACCCCAACGACATTACGATGCTTGCAGTGGTCAGCATGCAAAGCAATCACCCGGCGAAGTTGCCCAACCTGAAACTGGTTCAGAAGCTGGGGGCCGGGGTTGAGACCATAGTTGGCCATCCGGACCTGCCTCCGCATATCCGAGTGGCACGTTTGAAGCCAGACGCGCCTGCTCAGGGCATTGCCGAATGGTTTCTGGCCTATATTCTGCGCGCTCAGCGCCATATGGTTTTTCACGAGGCATCCCAGAGTCGCGCTGAATGGTTGCCGCGCGCGCCTATCTTCACACCTGATACGGTTGTGGGCGTTCTGGGTCTGGGCCATATAGGGGCCCGCACTGCCCGCATGTTACATGCCGTCGGGTTTCAGGTCATGGGCTGGAGCCGCTCACCAAAGTCCATCGATGGTGTCACCTGCCTGCATGGGCAAGACGCGCTGCCTCGGCTATTGGGGCAATGTGATCACGTCTGTGCCATCCTGCCTTCGACGCCGCAAACCGCGGGTTTGTTTGACGCACAGACGCTGGCCGCGATGAAGCCGGGCAGTCAGTTGCTGAACGCCGGACGCGGAAACCTGATTGACGAGGCGGCGCTGATCGCGGCGCTGGATAACGGCTCACCGGGCCATGCCGTGTTGGACGTCACGTCACAGGAACCGCTGCCAAAAGACAGCCCCTTGTGGCGGCACCCTTCTGTGACGATCACACCGCATGTCTCGGGCTGGTATCTGGGGGACGCACTGTCGGATGTGGCTGAGAACTACCATAGGCTCAGGTCCGGCGATCCCCTGTTGCACGAAGTCAGTCGCGATCTGGGGTACTGATACCAAGTCAGAGATCAGGGCGTCAGGATCCAGTTTCCGTTACCGTCATTGCACCGGCGGGTTCTGATCTCGCGGCTTTGATCGCTGCCTTCCGGCTGGATGACATGTTGAAGGCCGACGCAGTTGCCCTGAACGTTTTGCACCCGGATCGTTCCTTTTGAGCCGGTCTCGTCGTTTTGCCAGGACCGTTCCTGCCCTACAGAAGGCGTGCCATTGTTCAAAAGGGCATTCGAGGTTTCACTGACCACTTCAAAGTCTGCCGGGGACAGCCCCATCTCAGCTATGATTCGGGAGAGTGACTTGGCGTCGGCGGAACCGGTCATCAAAAGGGCGCCAAACGCGGCAATGACGGGTAAAAACTGGGCTTTCATTGTGGCCTCACAGAACTGAAATCATTTACGACCAAGGATATACCTCTGTTTCAGCAGGGCCAAGCCCCAGGGTGCCGACCTTCAAAATATCCCGAACAAACCTATCGCGCGTCAGGACCTAATAGCGCCGCGCCTTTGTCCCCATAGTGCCATTCAAACGATCCCGAGGCACACAAATGACCCATCCGACCTACTTCGCCCCGACCGGCGGCCACCCCGGCCAGAACCAGTTGCTGACCGACCGCGCCATGTTCACAGACGCGTATGCGGTCATTCCCAAAGGTACGATGCGCGACATTGTCACCAGCTATCTGCCGTTCTGGGAAGGAACACGCCTGTGGGTTCTTTCACGCCCGCTCAGCGGATTTGCCGAAACGTTCTCGCAATACATCATGGAAGTGCAGCCCGGCGGCGGCAGCGATCAGCCAGAGACAGACGCGCAAGCTCAGGCAGTGCTTTTTGTCGTCGAAGGAACAGTCACTTTGACGCTGAACTCGGAAAACCATGTGTTGGAGGCGGGCGGATACGCCTATATCCCCGCCGGCAGCGACTGGACATTGCGGAACACTGGCCAGACGGCAGCCCGGTTCCACTGGGTCCGCAAAGCCTATGAGTCCGTTCCCGGGTTGTCCGCGCCAGACCCGATCATCACCAACGAACGCGATGTGACGCCTGTCGAAATGCCGGGCACCGAAGGCCGATGGTCCACCACGCGGTTCGCAGACCCGCAGGACCTGCGCCATGACATGCATGTGAACATCGTCAATTTCGAACCGGGCGGGGTCATTCCCTTCGCCGAAACTCATGTGATGGAACACGGGCTTTATGTTCTGGAAGGGAAAGCGGTCTATCGTCTCAATCAGGACTGGGTCGAAGTTGAGGCCGGAGATTACATGTGGCTGCGCGCCTTTTGCCCGCAAGCCTGTTACGCAGGGGGGCCGGGTCGATTCAGGTATCTGCTTTACAAGGACGTCAACCGGCATATGCCCCTGTCCCTGTCGCACCGCTAAACGCTGGTCTGGCTGGAAATCGCAGTGATTTTTTATCCCAGGGCTTCACACAAGGGTCGGAATTTGCTGAACTCCAGGTAAATTCTTGTTTAGTGCATTGGAGATTTGTCCATGAAACTGCGCCTTGCCCTGATACCCGTTGCCGTACTCTCTACCTCTGCAATCCTACACACAGCACCCGCCATTGCGGGGGAAGAGACCAAATCCGTCTTCGTCATGAGCCGCAACTGGGCTGTGACACAGGTCGCTGACGCACCGGTCATTTATCGCGCCACACGCGACAACAACAACCTGAACCCGTTCGGCCCGCCCCCACGCCTTCGCACGACGCAAGCTATTGTTGCCATTCAACAAGCGACGGGCTGCAAGGTGATCTTCAACAGCATGTACCAGAATATCTCGGGTCAGTTCTTTTCTCAGGTCAGGTGCAAGTAAGCTGTTGCTGATCAGGCATTGAGGTCGCCCCGACGCCCTGCCATAGCTTGCGCATGAAACTCGCGATAAACGGATTCGGCCGCATTGGCCGCACGATCCTGCGGCAGGTTCTGGCCCTGCCCGAAGGGTCGGATATCGAGCTGGTGTTGATCAATGACATCGCGCCGCTGGAGACCTGCGCTTACCTGTTCAAATACGACAGCACCTTCGGCCCTTATCCCGGCGATGTGTCACAGGGGGATGAAACGCTGATCGTGGACGGGCGCTCTGTTCCTATGACCCACAGCGTCGATCTGACACGCGTTGACCTGTCCGGCGTTGACGTGATGCTGGACTGTACCGGGGTCGCGCGCACATCCGACGTGGCGCGTCGCGGGTTATCTGCGGGCGCCAACAAGGTCCTGATCTCGGGCCCTTCGCCCGCGGCCGACATAACCGTCGTTCTGGGGGCGAACGAGGATCAGTTGGGCAGCGCCCGGATCGTATCGAACGCCTCTTGCACAACCAATGGGCTTGCACCGCTGGTCAAAGTGCTGGACCACATTGGTGGTGTTTTGTCAGGCCATATGACAACCATCCATTGCTATACAAACAGCCAGCCCATGGTTGACGCCCCGCGCGGCGACCTTGCCCGGTCGCGGGCTGGTGCGCTGTCCATGGTTCCGACAACATCCAGCGCCACACACCTGATCGACGTGGTCGTTCCACATCTGGCCGGGCGCATCTCGGGGGCCGCAGTTCGCGTCCCGACAGCCAGCGTTTCAGCTGTCGACCTCGTGGTCACATTGGAACGCGGCATGAGGGCCGAGGATTTCGATCATGCTTTGCGTCAGGCCATTGACGCGTCCCCGGTTTTGGGTTGGACGGATATGCCGCTGGTGTCCTCCGATTTGCGGGCGCGCCCGGAATCGCTGGTCATCGCCGGGCCCGAAACCCGCATGGTCGGTGAAAATCAGGTGCGCGTTTTCGGCTGGTACGACAACGAATGGGGCTTTTCGGCCCGCATGCTGGACGTGGCCCGCCTGATGGCCGCGCCGTGACCGGACTTACCTTCGTGCACAGCGTCGGGTCGGTGCCTATGGTTTAGGCCCCGCGATAGGGTATTCTGTAACGCGGACTACCTTACTGATCCGTTCAATCATGAAATCCATGAACAGGCGTGCCTTTGGATCCTGATGGCGTCGATGCGTGTATAGGCAGGCCATCTGAACTGGAACAGGCGGAGTTTCCGTCGCAACCGGTACGAGGCGACCGGATTTCAGATGCTCGGCCACCTCGAAAACCGGCTTCATTGCAATGCCTTGACCGGACAACGCCCAATCCGTCAGGACATCCCCATCATCACATTCGAACCGCCCGGACACGGCAAAACGTTTCGGACCGTCGGGCGTTTTCAGCATCCACTGAAACTCGGTCGCACCCGGAAAGCGCAGATTCAGGCATTCATGCTTGTCGGCAATCAGGTCAGCTCCGGTTTTAGGCATACCGCGCCGCGCCACATAATCCGGCGCAGTACACAATACACGCTGGCAGTCGGCAATCTTGCGAATACGCAACGTGCTGTCCTCGGGCTGGCCAATGAAAAACGCCAGATCAAGACCTTCCGTCGTCAGGTCAACCGAGCGATCCGTCAGGCGCAAGCGGACATCAATCTCGGGGTATTCTGTAAGAAATTCAGGCACATGCGGTGCCAGCAATCGCCGCCCCACCCCCAGTGGAGACGCCACGAACAACGACCCGCGCGGTGCCTCGGTCAGATGCGTGACCTGAGCCTCGGCCTCGTCCACCGCATCCAGAACCGCCACCGCACCGGGGTAGAATGCTTTTCCCTGCTCTGTCGGGGACAGGTTACGTGTGGTGCGCTGGAACAGACGTACACCCAGATGGTCCTCAAGCTGCGATATTCGCGCCGATGTCACCGCTGGCGAAATCCTCAGATCTCGCCCGGCCGCAGACATGCTGCCCAGATCGTAAACCCTGACAAAGGTTCGGATGTTGTCGAGATAGGACATTTTTTCGGTTTTTTTGATACCAGTTGACAATATATTGGGAATACCGAAGAACCGCCCGTTTGCCTAGTGAATTACACAGGGCCGAAGCCAAGGACCGGCCAGGACATTGGTTGTATACGGTTAGCTTTGGCCCGGACTGCGGCAATTCCGGTCTGCCAATCGAGGTGCGGCAAAGCGATTGTGTCAGCAAAGGCCGGGACAATTCGACCAAAATTTCCTGATCCCGCGTTTATCCCTTTTCCCAACGGCATTCAGATGTTCTAACCTGACACTATAAGACCGTGCACCACACGGTAGCTGAGATCTGGAACTGGGACAGTTGGGGCTATTCATGCAAGGGCGCATGCCGCAAGGCCGTTTGAAGTGCTGGCTGAGTGCCATTGTTATGGCACTGACCCCGACCGCTCTGATGGCGCTGGAAACCTCTCTGACGGCGCCGGGCGCTTCAAAGGAACTTGTTGAACGTCTGAAAAAGACATCATCGGTGACAACGGCGGAAGAGCGGGGTCTGGATACGCCACTTGAGATCCTGTCTGCCGCCTTGTCGGATTACCGCACGCTTGTGCAGATCTTGTATGACGAAGGGTATTTCAGCCCGGTTGTCAGCATTAAGCTTGACGGGCAGGAAGCCGCTGAGTTGAGCTCTTTGACTGTGCCAGCCCAGATCAACAGGGCCGCAATTACCGTTGAAACCGGGCCAAGCTTCAAATTCGGCACGGCCATTGTTCAGCCCCTGGCGTCTGGCACCGTGCTGCCCGAAGGTTTCGCCCCCGGCAAACTAGCAACAACAGGGGTCATTCAAAAAGCAGGCTCGGACGGTGTGCAGGGTTGGCGGAATGCGGGCCACGCAAAAGCCAAAATCGAGGATCAGATCATTATCGCCCGTCACGCACAGGCCCGTCTGGATGCGCAGATTGATCTGGACCCGGGGCGCAGGCTGACGTTTGGCAGAATGTTCATTAAGGGCGACACGGATGTGCGCCACCGGTCCATCGAAAAAATCGCCGGTTTCCCAAGCGGGGAAGTTTACTCACCAGAAAAAATCCAGAAGGTTGGAACGCGTTTGCGCCGAACCGGCACGTTCAACGTCGTCTCATTGCAGGAACATGAGACAGCAAACCCCGACGGGACACTGGATTTCGACGCCACATTCGAAGACCTACCAAAGCGTCAGCTGACCTTTGGGCTCGAGCTGGCCTCGCGCGACGGTCTCGACGTGACCGCGACCTGGACACATCGAAACATGTTCAAACGCGCGGAGCGTCTGCGTTTTGAGGCCGCGATACGAAATATCGGTGGTTCCGAAGATCTTGATGGGCGGATCGGATTGCGTCTGGATCAGCCCGATCGTCTGGGTCCGGACGACAATACATTCTGGAACGTGTTGCTGGAGCGCCGCAACACTGAAAACTACAATGTATCGGTTGCGTCTGTGGCATATGGTGCGCGCCGCACATTCTCGGACACGCTCTATGCCGAAGCCTCGGCTGGGTTACAGTGGTCAGATGCTGACGACGCCTATGGAAGTGGCCGCAAGTTCAGATACTTTATCCTGCCCTTCCGCTCGGAAAGGGATGAACGCGACAATAAAGTCAGCGCCACGCGCGGCTATTATCTGGATTCCGAAGTCATGCCTTTCATTGGCTTTTCCGGCACCGATACGGGCATTCGCCTGTTTGTCGACGGCCGGATCTATACCAGCCTTGGAACCGGCGGCAGGGTTGTGCTGGCAGCGCGGGCGCAACTTGGATCAGTCATTGGCCCGCCAGCAGATGGCGTTACACCCGACTTTCTGTTTTTTTCCGGTGGTGCAGGAACCGTGCGCGGGCAACCCTATGAAAGCCTTGGCATCCCGGTCGGGACCGGTGTCGCAGGCGGCAAATCGTTCCTTGGACTTTCAGGCGAGATCCGGGGCAAGGTGACAGATTCTCTGTCGCTGGTTGGGTTTTACGACTACGGTGTCGTCGATACCTCTTCCTTTATAGGAAGTGGCGCGGAAGATCATGCAGGTGCCGGTATCGGCGTAAGATATGATTTGGGCGGCTTCGGACCCCTGCGGTTTGACCTGGCCTTCCCGGTAAGCGGCTCCAGCGGCAACGGTCTGCAATTCTATATCGGGATCGGGCAAGCGTTTTGAGGCGGCACCTTTCATACCTTCTGCTGATTGGCACGCTGATGCTTGTGCCAGTGGCCGGCCCCGCGCAGGAGGACGAAGGCGGCAGCATGATCGAGCGGTTCCTACAGGACACGCTGTCGGGCGACGATCAGAATGTTACCGTCAAAGGTCTGCAAGGCGCGCTGAGTTCACGCGCCACCATTACCGAGATCACGGTGGCCGATGATGAAGGGGTCTGGCTGACCATCCGGGGAGCGGAACTGGATTGGAACCGGTTGGCGCTGATTCGTGGGCGGTTCTCGGTCAACGCGCTGACCGCACAGGAAATCGACGTCGCCCGTGCGCCGGGCACCACGACCAAGGACACACCGTCCGCTTCTGCCGAGACCCAAGCTTTTCAACTGCCTGAACTGCCCGTGGCCATCGAAATCGGCGAAATCCACATTGGCGAGCTGGCCTTGGGCAAACCTTTGATCGGCATTGCGGCGGAACTGGCCGTCAATGGCAACCTGTCGCTGGCCGACGGGACGCTGGACACCAAACTGGACATCACCCGACTGGATCGGGCCGGTGATGAAATCTCCTTAGCTGCGGGTTTTCGGAACACTGACAGCCAGATTGATCTTGACCTTCAGGTCACCGAAGCTGCCGGGGGTCTGATCTCGACCGCTTTGAAAATGCCGGACAGCCCCCCGATCGGATTGACCGCGAAAGGGTCCGGGCCGGTGACGGATTTTACGGCCGAAATCAGCCTGAGCAGTGATGGGCAGCCACGGGTGACCGGACAGGTTCGGTTACGTTCTGCCCCAACAGCCGTGGCTAGCGCGGAGGAGGGCATCGCCTTTACCGCAGATCTGGGCGGTGACCTGACGCCCTTTGTCGCTGAGAATATGGATACGTTCTTCGGCCCCAAAACGCAGTTGATCGTGGATGGACGGACCCTACCTGAAGGCGCGTTGGATATCAGTGATCTGGAACTCAGTTCTCAGGCACTGAACCTGAAAGGGGCGCTGCAACTGGCGCCGGGAGGTCGGCTGCAACTGGCGGCCCTGCAAGGACGCATTACACCGCCCGAGGGGCAAAGCGTCGTCCTTCCGTTGTCAGGTGGCGACACATCGATCGAAGCTGCGCAGGTCTCTGCGTTGTTTGATGAGAAAAACGGCAATCTCTGGGATCTAAGTCTGACCGCTAACGCCGTAAAATCCGATACCCTGAACCTGCAACGCGCGCAAATTACGGCGCAGGGAACTTTGGAACAGGGTGACGTTTTGCGGATCGACGGTGATTTGCAAGCTGCTTTGGACGGTATCGACCTGACTGACGATGCCCTGAACGCAGCTATTGGAGACCGCATTACGCTGGACGGTACGTTCCAGTATGGCAGGGATCAGACCCTGAACGTGTCCGGGGTCGAGATGGTCGGCTCGGACTATGAACTGGGCGTTGATGCCGAGATCAGCGGCTTGTCCAGTGGTTTGGCCGTCGATGGAACCGCGACATTGCAGGCGACCGATCTGGCACGGTTTTCGGGTCTGGCGCAGCTGGAACTGGGCGGTCAGGCCACTGCCCGGCTCACGGGCCAGGGTTCGCCGCTTGAAGGCAGTTTCGATGGCAAGCTGGAGGTCGAAGGGCGCGGTCTTTCCACAGGGCGCGATGACATTGACCCAGTGATCCGGGGCAACACAACAATCACGCTGGACGCAAAACGCGGTCCAGATGGCGTAACGATCCGGGATTTTACGCTGATCGGCGATACTCTGCGCGCGCAGGCTGATGGTACGGTTACCACCCCTGAGGGCAGCGTGACGATTGACGGGCAAGCAACAGTCAACGCGCGGGATCTTTCCGTGTTCTCGGGCCTCGCCAAACGTGAGCTTGGCGGTGCGGTACAGGCGAAACTGGACGGCAAAGGCACTGTTCAGACGCTCGAGTTTGATGGCACAGCCAGCGTGATGAGCCGGGATGTCAAAACGGGCCTACCCGAGATTGACCCGCTGCTGGTCGGTCGGACCGAGATAAATTTCGACGGCGCGCTGAGTCAGAAGCAGATTAAAATCCGCGACGCGGTGATCAAAGGTTCAGCCATTGTGGCAAGCGCCGCGGCAACAATTGATGATCCGACGGATGCATTGGCCGTGGACGGGCAGGTCAGTCTGAACATCCCGGACCTGTCACCCTTTTCAACTCTTGCCGGGCGAGATCTTGCAGGTTCGATCATCGCGGACGTCGCAGGCAAAGGTACGGTTGGCAGCAAGGCATTTGACGTCAAAGGCAACTTGGCTGCTGATGACATCAAGTCCGGCATCAACGCGGTTGACAACCTGATCCAGGGGCGAACGAACCTGACGGTGGATGCGGTGAATGACGAGGCCGGTCTGAATATTCGCACATTCCAGCTGATCGGCACCGCCCTTTCTGCGGATGCATCCGGCAAACTGAACCGCGATGCCGGCGGATTGACCTTTTCCGCAGCGCTGGATGATCTGGGGCGGCTGTCAAAAACACTCTCCGGGCCTCTGAAACTGGACGGCAACGTCGCTCCGACACGGTCCGGGCTCGAAGGAACAGCACACTTGCTTGGGCCAGAGAGTTCCTATGCCAAAGTGTCCGGTACGGTGGACACAAATGGATCCGCTGATCTGGACTTCGATGCCAAGTTCAACCGCATCGAAAGGTTTGTGCCAGAGTTTCCCGGCACCCTTACCGCTGCGGGCAATGCCAAGCGGGACAGTGGCGTTTGGACCATCGACGCCAAGGCGCAAGGTCCCGCAGACATCGTCAGCACGGTTGCAGGCACCTTTGATGAAACCAGCAGCAATGCAGATATTTCAGCAAAGGGTGGCGTAAACCTGGGGATAGCAAACGTCTTCATCACGCCTAACAAGATTGAGGGGTCCGCGCGTTTTGATCTAGCCCTCAAAGGCCCGGCTGATCTGGCGTCCCTAAGCGGATCGATTACCACTTCGGGAACATCCCTTGCACTTCCCGGCGCAGGCCAGACCATCACCGGGATCAACGGACAGGTGGATCTGGCGCAAAGCCGTGCAACCATCACGCTGAACGGCGGGGTGCGGGCCGGTGGTGGCTTTACCGTCAATGGACCTGTCGATCTGACGCCCCCGTTCAATGCGCAGATCACGACAACAATCAACAGCCTCGTCCTGACCGATCGGCTTTTATACGAGACGACTTTGAACGGTCAGATTGCGATAACCGGCGCTCTAGCCGGGAACAGTTCGCTGGCTGGGCAGATCACCTTTGGTGAGACCAATATCAACCTCGCTGCGGCTTCGGGGGCTGTAGGTGCCGCACCGATCCCCGAAATACAGCATGTCAACGAAAGCGGTGCCAGTTTCATCACGCGCGAGCGTGCAGGTCTTGTAACCACCAAAGACAAGGGCCAAAGCACATCCCGAATAGCACTGGACATCAACTTGCTGGCACCCAAAGCCGTGTTCGTACGGGGGCGCGGTGTAAATGCCGAACTGGGTGGCCGGATTTCCATTGGTGGCACCACGACCTCGGTGGTCCCATCAGGTCAGATTGAATTGATCCGCGGTAATTTCGATATTCTGGGCCGCAGGCTGGCCCTGACCAAAGGCATCGTGACCCTACAGGGTGACTTGACGCCTTATATCGAGTTTGAATCCTCTGCCAGCACCTCGGACGGCACCGCGACCATCGAAATCGCAGGGCCGCTGGATTCACCCGAGGTCAGCGTGTTTTCCGATCCCGAACGCCCGGCTGAAGAGGCACTGGCGATGCTGCTCTTTGGGAACAGGTTCTCGGAAATCTCACCGTTCCTGATTGCGCAGATGGCCGCGTCGCTGGCGCAACTCAGCGGTGCTGGAGGGGACGCGACCAAGGGATTACGCGACTCTACCGGTGTTGATACGATTGATGTTGGTGCGTCAGAAGGTGGCGCGGGCCGATTGGGTGCCGGGGCCTATCTGGGTGAAAACCTCTATACCGACTTTACCGTCAATACCGAAGGCGATACCGAGGTGAACCTGAACCTTGATGTTACCGACAATTTCTCGGTCAAGGGCACGGTTGACGGTCGCGGCGAAACGGGCATCGGAGTGTTCTTTTCAAAGGACTATTAGGATCGCTTCTGACCCTGGAAACTATTTCCGGCGAATTCCTATCGGTTGGCCGATCTGCGAAGCCGGTCCCAGAGACTTATGGTCAACCACCATTTGCGCAAGACGCGTCGCTGCCCAATCCGGATAGGGTACGGATCGCCCGGTGCTGTGGCTGACATTCATGAAAAGCGCCTCTTGCGTCGCGCAAATCTCGTCAGTTTCTGCCAAAAGCATCTGTGCGAAATAATGTCCTCTCTTGCTGTCAGCATCCAGCATACGGAACCTGAAATAAAACGATGAACCGTCTTTGACCTCCCGCACGAAATGCAGATGAGACTGCAGGATGTAAGGCCCCTGCCCCAACGCCTTGACCTGCACCTCGCCCAGCCCGAGATGGTCAACCATCAGCTTTTCCAACGCCATGTCAAAGGCGACACTGTAAAACCCAACATTCATATGGCCGTTATAGTCGATCCATTCGGGCCGTACTTCAAAGCCGCGAATTTCCACCGGCGCAGCGTACGGGCCATCATGCCCGCCAGGAGGTGTCGTAGTCGGCTGCATCTGGCCCCCTTTACTGCGCGTCTTGTTCGTCAAATATTGCAACTGCCCGGACAAATCCGGCAGAGGCCCCTTTAATCTTGAAGGGGAAACAGGAAATCTCGAACCCTGAGGGCGGCAAATCTTCCAGATTGGTCAGCTTTTCCAAGTGGCAATACCCGATGTCCATCGACGCGCGGTGGCCTTCCCAGATTATAGATGGATCTCGGGTCTCAGCGTATTCCTGAGCGGTGAGCGGAAACGGGGCATCCCAGCTCCAGGCGTCGGTGCCGGTGACACGCACGCCACGTTCAGTCAGAAAAAGCGTCGCCTCGCGCCCCATTCCACATCCTTTGACCAGATAATCCGGCGCGCCATAACGTGTCCCTGCAGCAGTGTTGACCACGACGATATCCAGCGGGCAAAGGTCGTGGCCGATGCGCTTCAATTCGGCTTCGACATCTGCCGCGGTAACGACATACCCATCCTCGAAGTGCCGAAAGTCCAGCTTGACGCCGGGGTTCATGCACCACTCCAACGGCACTTCGTCGATGGTTATTGCCCGTTCACCTTTGTTCATCGTGGAATGATGGTGATACGGCGCATCCAGATGCGTGCCGTTGTGGGTCGCGATCTGCAACCGTTCGATTGCCCATCCTTCACCGTTCGGCAGGTCTTGCCGTTCCAGACCCGGAAAGAAAGACATGACCTGTTCTGCCGTCTGATCATGGGTCAGATATTCAATTTGCGGCAACATGATTGGCGGGTCAGACACGATCCCGGTTTCCAACGGAACGGACAGATCGACGAAACGGCGTGCCATAAGAAATTCCTCCACCAACATCTACGACAGGGTTGGTCGAGCGCAAGCGCCTGTCAAGAAAAGAAAAAGGCGACCCATCTGGCCGCCTTCTTTGCTTGATATGTGTTGGTTTTACTCAGCCGCAACTGCGCTTTCGATCTTTTCGACGCGAATGGCCGAGAATTTGAACTCGGGGATTTTGCCATAAGGGTCGATGGCCGAGTTGGTCAGAATGTTCGCCGCCGCCTCAACATAGGCAAACGGGATGAACACCATATCCTCGGCAATCGCCCGGTCCGCGCGAACCATGATCTCAATCGAACCACGACGTGTGGTCAGGCGGATCATATCGCCCGGCTCGATTCCCATAAGCTTGAGCGTACGTGGATTCATCGAACAGTTCGCCTCCGGCTCCACCGCGTCCAGAACATTGGACCGGCGGGTCATCGAGCCGGTGTGCCAATGTTCCAGCTGACGGCCAGTGGTGGCGATCATCGGGTATTCCTCGTCCGGGGCCTCATCCGGCGGAATGACGCTGGCGGGAGTGAACTTCGCCTTGCCGCCCGAACGGGGGAAACCATCCCCGAACACGATGGCCTGACCCGGATCGGTTTCGCTGAGCGACGGGTAGGTAATCGTCTCGGTCTCCAGACGCTCCCACGTGATGTTGTCAAGCGACGCCATGGTCAGTTTCATCTCGGCAAAGACCTGCGACACATCGGTGTAGTCCCAATTCAGCCCGATGCGCTGTGCCAGCTCAACCGTGATCTTCCAATCTTCGCGCGCCTCACCCGGAGGAGTAACGGCAGGCCGTACACGCTGTACCTGACGGTTGGTGTTCGACACCGTGCCGTTCTTTTCATAGAGCGCCGAGGCAGGCAGGATGATATCGGCATAGTTCGCCGTCTCGGTCAGGAAGATGTCCTGCACGATCATCAGATCCAGTTTGGCCAGTGCCGCGCGGGCGTGGTTCACATCCGGATCGGACATGGCCGGGTTTTCACCCTGAATATACATGCCCTTGATGTTGCCCGCATATGCCTGATCGATAATCTCGGTCACCGTCAGACCCTTCTCGTTCGAAAAGTCATCCGAATGCCAGACATCATTGAACCTGGCGCGAACGCCGTCGTCAGTCACCGACTGATAGTCCGGCAGGAACATCGGGATCAGGCCCGCATCCGATGCGCCCTGCACGTTGTTTTGCCCCCGCAGCGGGTGCAGCCCAGCGCCGGGTTTACCGACATTGCCCGTCATCAGAGCCAGCGAAATCAGGCAGCGCGAGTTGTCGGTGCCGTGGATGTGCTGGCTGACGCCCATGCCCCAGAAGATCAGACCAGCTTTGGCCTGCGCAAAGGTACGCGCGACACGGCGCAGCTGATCCGGTTCAATACCACAGATCGGTGCCATCGCTTCGGGCGTGAAGGCGCGCAGGTGCTCTTTCTCGGCCTCCCAGTTCTCGGTCCAGCGATGGATGTACTGGCTGTCATACAGCTCTTCCTCGACGATCACGTTCATGATCGCGTTCAGCATCGAGACATCCGCGCCGGGGCGGAACTGCAGCATTTCGTCGGCGAACTTGCGCATACCAACGCCGCGGGGGTCCATCACGATCAGCTTGCCGCCACGCTTGGCGAACTGCTTGAAATAGGTCGCCGCGACAGGGTGGTTCTCGATCGGATTTGAACCGATGATGATCGCCACATCGGCGTTCTCGATCTCGTTAAAGGTCGCCGTCACCGCGCCCGAACCCACATTCTCGATCAGCGCCGCAACGGATGAGGCGTGGCACAAACGGGTGCAGTGATCGACATTGTTGTGCTTGAAGCCCTGACGGATGAACTTCTGGAACAGATACGCCTCTTCGTTGGTACACTTGGCCGAACCGAAGCCTGCAACCGAGCGTGGGTCTTTGGCACGCAGGGCCATCAGCTTGGTCGCGGCCAGATCCATCGCCTCTTCCCAGGTCGCTTCACGGAAATGGGTCGACAGATCGCCCGGATCGACGTTCAGCCCCTTGGCGGGCGCATCCTCGCGCCGGATCAGCGGTTTGGTCAGGCGGTGTGGGTGGTGGATGTAGTCAAAGCCAAAGCGACCTTTGACGCACAAACGACCTTCGTTTGCGGGGCCGTTGATGCCCTCGACATACTTCACCTTGCCGTCCTTGACCTTCAGCGACACCTTGCAGCCCACACCGCAGAACGGGCAGACGCTTTCGGTCTCGCTATCGTAATCCTTGCTGTCCCCCTGCTGCTGTTCGTCCAGCACGGTCGCAGGCATCAGCGCACCGGTGGGGCAGGCCTGAACACATTCACCGCAAGCAACACAGGAGGAGGTACCCATCGGGTCATTCTGGTCAAACACCACCTGCGCCGTATGACCACGACCGGCCATGCCAATCACGTCGTTCACCTGCACTTCGCGGCAGGCCCGAACACAAAGATTGCAGTTGATACACGCATCCAGATTGACACGCATCGCCACATGGCTGTCATCCAGCAGCGGGATTTTCTCGGCCTCTTTCGCAGGAAAGCGGCTGTTGCTGACATCGTTCAACTTGGCCATATCCCAGAAATGGCTGGATACGTCATGCGGCTGCTCGGGCTGGTCAGCCACGAGCAATTCCATCACCATGGCGCGCGATTTTTCGGCGCGGTCGGTGTCGGTCTTGACTACCATCCCATCGGCCGCCGGGCGGATGCACGAGGCGACCAAAGTACGCTCGCCCTCCACCTCGACCATGCAGGCGCGGCAGTTGCCATCGGGGCGGTATCCCGGTGCAGGCTTGTGGCACAGATGCGGGATCACCAGGCCCCGGCCATTGGCCGCTTCCCAGATCGTGGTGCCCTCGGGCACGGTGACGTCATCGCCGTTCAGGTTGAAGGTGACGGTCTTGGTTGGGCTTGCGTCAAGCATGGCTCTGTCTCCCTCAGATTTCGTCAGCGAAATGTTTCATGACCAGACGGATGGGGTTCGGGGCCGCCTGCCCCAGACCGCAGATCGAGGCATCGGCCATCACCTGGCACAAATCTTCCAACAGATCGGTATCCCACTTGTCGGCTTGCATCAGCTTGACCGCCTTTTCGCAGCCTGCCCGGCAGGGGGTGCACTGGCCACAGCTTTCATCCTCGAAGAACCGCAGCATGTTCAGCGCAGCATCGCGGGCGGTGTCCTGATCGGACAGAACCACAACGGCGGCAGACCCGATGAAAGTGCCAAGCGGCTGAAGCGTGTCGAAATCGAGCGGGACGTCGTCAATGCCCGAGGGGAGAAGACCTGACGACGGCCCGCCCGGTTGATACGCCTTGAACACATGGCCATCAGCCATGCCGCCGGCGGCATCAATCACATCAAGAATGGTCGAACCTGCGGGCAGTAGGTAAACGCCCGGCTTCGCCACACGCCCCGAGACCGAATAACTGCGCAGGCCCTTGCGGCCGTTCTTTTCAACAGAGTTTAGAATCTGCGGCCCTTCGCGGCAGATTTTTGAGACCCAATAAAGCGTCTCGACATTGTGCACCAAGGTCGGACGGTTAAAGACCCCAACTTGCGCGACGAACGGCGGACGATGGCGCGGCAGGCCTTTCTTGCCCTCAATCGATTCGATCATCGCGGATTCTTCGCCGCAGATATAGGCACCGGCACCCCGTCGCAGGTCGATGTAACCCTTTGCGACGATACCGGCATCTTCCAATGCCGCAATCTCACGACGCAGAATTTCCAGTACTGCCGGGTATTCGTCGCGCATGTAGATGAAACAGGTCTCGGCCTCGACCGCCCATGCCGCGATCAGCATACCTTCCAAGAAGACATGCGGTGTGCGCTCCAGGTAATAGCGGTCTTTGAATGTGCCGGGTTCACCCTCATCGCCGTTCACGGCCAGATAGCGCGGGCCGTCGTTCATGCGAACAAAGCCCCATTTCTTGCCCGACGGGAAGCCAGCGCCACCCAGACCACGCAAGCCCGAGGCCAGGACAGTTTCCTGTACTTCTTCCCAGTTTCCGCCGTTGCGCAGATTTTTCAGCGTGGCGTAGCCGCCGTTGGCCTCATAGGCCTCGAAGGTCTCATAGTCGGGCAGATGCGCATGGGTGTCCCCTACTGCAATCGCCGACTGCACCTTTTCGGGGGTCGCATGATCAATGTGATTGTGGCCAATCTCCAATACCGGGGCGGTATCGCAACGCCCCATGCAGGGTGCGCGAACAACGCGAACTTCGACAGGGTCCAAACCGTCTTGCAGCGCCTGCTGCAACTGCTGGGCACCGGCCATTTCGCAGGAGAGGGAATCACAAACCCGGATGGTCAAAGCGGGAGGAGGCGCCTCGCCTTCTTTCACCACATCGAAATGGGCATAGAAAGTCGCGGTCTCGTAGATCTCGGCCTGACCGATCCGCATCTCGACGGCCAATGCCGCGATATGGTCGGCGCTGATATGGCCGTGTTCGTCCTGAATCAAATGCAGGAATTCGATCAACAGATCACGGCGGCGCGGGCGATCGCCCAGCAGGCGTGTGATTTCAGCCTGCGCCTCATCCGTGAACTGACGGCCCTTGGGTGTGTGCCGCCCCTTGCCTTTACCTGACTTCCAGACGCCCTTGGGTGTGCCTGATGGCTTGGTATCTAATGGTGCCATGATGCCCTCCGATTGAGGTTCCGTCTCTCATCAGGCAAACATATCGTCAAATCGCTTTTCGCAATCGCACGATAACGACGCCTTATCACCGCAAAGAGGTCACCACATCCCGCAAAGCCTTGACGGTTGGCAGCTCGGGATCCCGGCTGAGGGTTGCCAGACAAATCGGTTTGCTGACAACAGGTTCAATCAGCGGCAACACTTTCGTTCCCTTCAAATCGCCCAGCGCGCGCACCAAAACCCGAGGGACAACCGTCGCTGCCAGCCCTTCACGCACCATGACCATCGAAGCCGTGAAACCGCTGGTTTCGGCCACGATGTCAGGGTGCAGCCCCTGTTCGGCAAACACCCGGTCCAGAATTCGCCGGTTCTGCATCTGCGGCTCCAAAAGGCTGAGCGGAAATTCTGCGACCTGCGCCCACGGAATCGGGCCGGTCTGGTCCGTCAAATGCGTGGGCACCAACAACACATAGGTTTCCTCGTAAAGAGGGTGAACCTGCCGGAAATCGGTGCCAATACTGTCACCATAGGTTACCCCGGCATCTAGGCTGCCTTCGTCCAGCCGATGTTGAATTGCGGTGGCGGACATGGTTTCAATGCGTGTGACGATACGAGGATGCGCGTCACGCAGCCTTTTGACCAACCGCCCCGTGAAGGCGATTGCGGTCGGGATCACGCCGAGGATCAGTGTGCCCGTAATCTCGCCCTTGGCAGCAAGAACCTGCTGTTCCAGCGCCTTGGTGTCGTCCAGAATGCGCCGCGCCCGCTGGACGATCATCTCGCCCTCTTCGGTCAGCCCTTGAAAGCGGTTGGCGCGGCGGACGATGGAGACACCCAACCGATCCTCAAGATTGCGGATGCGCATAGAAAACGCAGGCTGTGAAATCCCGCACTCCTCGGCCGCCTTGGCAAAATGCCGATGCCGCGCCAAAGCGCTGAGCAGTTGCAGGTCGCGGATTTCGATCAAGGAAAGCTCCAATGCTGCGGATAAGGCAGGATACCCCGCTCACCCGACAGGAACAGCCCAATTGATCAGGTATTAAACAAAAAGTGCATCACATCGCCGTCCTTGACGATATAGCCTTTACCCTCTGCCCGCATCTTACCCGCCTCTTTCGCGCCCTGTTCGCCATTGGCAGCGACATAGTCGTCATAGGCGATGGTCTCGGCGCGGATGAAGCCCTTTTCGAAATCGCCATGGATCACACCTGCTGCTTGCGGTGCAGCGGTGCCGGTGCGGATGGTCCAGGCGCGGGCCTCTTTCGGGCCAACGGTGAAATAGGTTTCCAGCTTCAGCAGATCGTAACCAGCGCGGATCAGACGGTCGAGGCCGGGCTCTTCCAGTCCCATCTCCTCAAGGAACATCTGGGCTTCGTCCTCGTCCAGCAGGCTTATCTCTTCTTCGATCTTGGCACTGATGATGACATGGGCATTGCCCTGCGCAGCGGCCATTTCGGCCACGCGGGCAGAGTATTCGTTGCCTTGTGCGGCGTCTTCCTCGGACACGTTGCAGACGTAGAGAACCGGTTTGGTTGTCAGCAGTTGCAACATCTTCCACGCCTTGGCGTCCTCGTCGCTGACTTCGACCAGACGTGCGGGCTTGCCGCTTTCCAGCATGGCCTGCGCCTCGGCCAACAGGCGATCCTGCTGTTGCGCCTCCTTGTCGTTGCCCTTCAGCTTGCGCACCAGATTGGCCCGGCGCTTTTCGATGCTTTCCAAATCGGCCAGCATCAGTTCGGTTTCAATCGTTTCAGCGTCCGCAACCGGATCAACACGCCCGTCGACATGTGTCACGTCACCGTCTTCGAAACAGCGCAACACATGTGCAATCGCATCCGTTTCGCGAATATTCGCCAGAAACTGGTTGCCCAGCCCTTCGCCCTTTGACGCGCCTTTCACCAGACCCGCGATATCCACAAAAGTCATCCGCGTCGGGATAATCTGTTTTGAGGACGCAATCGCTGCCAGCCTGTCGAGACGGGCGTCGGGAACCGCAACATCCCCGACATTGGGTTCAATGGTGCAGAACGGGAAGTTCGCGGCCTGCGCAGCTGCGGTTTTGGTCAACGCATTGAACAGGGTCGACTTGCCGACATTCGGTAGACCCACGATTCCCATCTTAAAGCCCATCACGGCCTCCTGCATAGAATACGATCGCAGCTTCTATGCAGGTCAGCCTAGATGCGCAAGGGATTGCTGGCGGCACCTTTGCCGAGTCCATTTCGCCACATCACAAAATTGTTTGGAAAATGTGTTCTTGTCTAAATTGAAAAACGGCGCCTACGATAACCAGTTAATATCGCACGATCACTTTATGTTAGCGGAACCCGATGAAACATTTTTTTCTTGTAACCGTAATGGCGGCAACGGCCTGCGTGTCAGCCCAG
Organism: Ruegeria sp. N10; assembly: GCF_056531545.1. Lineage (NCBI taxonomy): Bacteria > Pseudomonadati > Pseudomonadota > Alphaproteobacteria > Rhodobacterales > Roseobacteraceae > Ruegeria > Ruegeria sp. N10. The sequence continues at coordinate 59,167 of NZ_JBQFLY010000011.1, forward strand.
GCACAGACCATTGTTTTTGGCGCTGGATACGCTGATTATTCCGAAGACACGTCCGAGGATCAGGGCCTGATCTCGATTGAATACCACCATGCACCATTTCATCAGGCCACGCGGTTTCGCGCCGGTTGGGGTGCGGCCCTAACTGTAGATGAAGATGGTGACACGCATATCGGCGCGGGCCTGATCGGGCAGTATGCGCTAAGCGATCGCTGGTTCGTGGAAGGCAGTGTAATGCCCGGCTACTATAATGCCAGCAACGACCTGAATGATCTTGGGGGCGATTTTCAGATTCGCAGCCTTTTGGGTCTTGGCTATAATCTGAACAATGGCAACAGCGTGTCTGTCGCGCTTACCCATAAATCCAACGCCAGTACCAATGACGAAAACCCGGGCGTGAATGCCCTGCTGGTACGCTATCATCTGGGCTTCTGATCCATTCCTGTCTGGGCGGGATTGATTTTCGGTCAAAGTTTCTGCACATCAGGTCGAAACCCGAGTGCAAGGACATCCGATGACCCGTATCGACGCCAAGTTCGCCGCCCTGAAAGCCGAAGGCAAAAAAGCCTTTGTCGCCTATGTCATGGCCGGAGATCCCGACTATGACACTTCGCTTGAAGTGGTCAAAGGCCTGCCTGGTGCTGGCGTGGATGTTATCGAGCTGGGCCTGCCCTTTACCGACCCGATGGCCGACGGCCCTACTATTCAGGCCGCAGGCCAACGTGCGCTTGAGCGGGGCATGACCTTGCAACGCACATTGGATCTGGCACGAACGTTTCGGGAAACGGACGATACAACCCCCATTGTCCTGATGGGGTATTACAACCCGATCTACAGCCGGGGTGTCGACGCGTTTCTGGCCGATGCAAAAGCGGCAGGGATTGACGGTTTGATCGTGGTGGACCTCCCCCCCGAAGAGGACGCAGAACTCTGCCTGCCCGCGCAAGCGGCAGGTCTGAATTTTATTCGCCTTGCGACCCCCACTACGGATGACAAACGCCTGCCACGCGTTCTGCAAAACACTTCGGGCTTTGTGTATTATGTCTCGATCACCGGGATTACTGGCGCAGCCGAGGCAGAGGCAACAGATGTTGGCCCCGAGGTTGCTCGCATCAAGGCCGCGACCGATCTGCCGGTGATCGTGGGGTTCGGGATCAACACGCCTGAGAAATCGCGCAAAATTGCCTCGGTGTCGGATGGCGCGGTGGTCGGGTCAGCGATCGTCAGCCAGATCGGCGCAGGTAAACCTGTGGCCGAAGTGCTGACCTTTGTGAAATCTCTTTCGGATGGCGCGCACAGCGCCTGATTTCGCAGGCAACATGCGAGAATTGTGACCCGTCGCGGATACCGCGGCGGGTTTTTTGTGTTCCTTCACTGTGACGTCAAGACATTGCAGCCTTGGGAATGAATTGGTAAGGAAAACTAACCAAAGTGAGCGGAGCCCTGTTTTCATGCCTGTGATCACCAATATCGAAGACCTCAAACGCATATATGAACGCCGCGTGCCCCGTATGTTCTATGACTACGCCGAAAGCGGCAGCTGGACAGAACAGACCTTTCGCGAAAACACGACCGATTTTGAAAAAATACGCCTTCGCCAAAGGGTTGCGGTCGATATGTCCGGTCGGTCGACATCTTCGCAAATGATTGGCGAAGACGTTTCAATGCCCGTGGCGCTTGCCCCGGTCGGATTGACGGGGATGCAACATGCAGACGGAGAGATGAAGGCCGCCAAAGCCGCCGAGGAATTTGGTGTACCCTTTACGCTGTCCACCATGTCCATCAACTCGATCGAAGATGTGGCCGGGTATACCGACAAGCCCTTCTGGTTTCAGCTATATACGATGAAGGACACGGACTACATCAACCGGCTGATCCAGCGGGCAAAAGACGCAAGATGCTCCGCGCTGGTGATTACACTCGACCTGCAAATTCTGGGCCAACGGCACAAAGATCTGAAAAACGGTCTGTCGGCCCCGCCCAAACTGACGGCAAAAACCATCGCCAACCTGATGACCAAATGGGCCTGGGGCATTGAAATGCTGCGGGCCCAGCGTCGCGAGTTCGGCAACATCGTGGGGCATGTGCATGGTATTTCGGACGCATCGTCATTGGGGGCCTGGACCGCAGAACAGTTCGACCCCAGCCTGGACTGGTCCAAGGTTGAAAAACTGATGGAGCAATGGGGCGGGAAAGTGATCCTCAAGGGCATCCTTGATGCGGAGGACGCAAGGATGGCCGCCAAGCTGGGTGCCGATGCGATTGTCGTGTCAAACCATGGTGGGCGTCAACTTGACGGCGCGCTAAGCTCAATTCGTGTCCTGCCCGAGATCATGGATGCGGTCGGTGGCGATATCGAGGTGCATCTGGACAGCGGCATCCGGTCCGGGCAAGACGTGCTCAAAGCCTTGGCGCTTGGGGCAAAAGGGACCTATGTTGGCCGCGCGTTTGTGTATGGTCTGGGTGCCATGGGTCAGAAAGGTGTCACCACGGCGCTTGAGCTGATCCAGAGGGAGCTTGACACCACAATGGCGCTTTGTGGTGAGAAAAACGTGGCCGCGTTGGGGCGTCACAATCTGCTGATACCCGAAAACTTTGGGGGCCGCTGGCAAGCGTAACCGGTCAATCAGGGGGGCTCTGCCCCCGACGCCCGTTCCGGGCGCCTCCCCCGGGATATTTTTGGCCAGATGAAGCTGGGGATTCTTCAGCCGTCCACCAGATCGACACTCCAGGATAGGCGGTGGAACCCAGCTGAACGCATGGCAAGATTACCTCTTTCCAAATCGGGTGAATCAAGCTAAGGACGCGGCTTCACGCGGGTATACAGCCTTGGAGGATGCCCGCCCTAACATTGGAGAATATATCATGGCTGGTGAGATTCCTGATCTCGTAGCTCTGGAACGGACGGGGACAGGCAAGGGCGCCGCTCGTCAGGCACGCCGCGACGGCATGGTTCCGGGCATCGTATTTGGTGGTGACAAAGATCCGTTGCCAATCCAGATCCCGTTCAACGTCCTGTTCAAGCGCCTGAAAGCGGGCCGGTTCAAGTCGACCTTGTGGAACCTGAAAGTTGAAGGCCACGATGACGTGCGCGTCATCTGCCGCGACGTTCAGCGTGATGTAGTCAAAGACCTGCCGACCCATCTGGACCTGATGCGCCTGCGCCGGACCACCAAGATCGCGTTGTTCATCCCCGTTGAGTTCATCAATGAAGGGGTGGCCCCTGGCATCAAAAAGGGTGGCGTTCTGACCGTTGTCCGCCCGGAAGTCGAACTGATCTGCACCGCCGGTGACATTCCTGAAAAGATCACTGTTGATCTGACCGGTCTGAACATCAATGACGTCGTGACCATTTCGTCGGTTGAACTGCCTGAGGGCACCAAACCGACCATCGATCGTGACTTTGTGATTGCCAACATCTCGGCGCCGACTGGTCTGTCCACCAGCGACGACGATGAAGATGGTGAAGTTGCAGCCGATGAAGTCGAAGTTGTCAGAAAAGAAGAAGAATAAGTCTGGAACAATGTTTCCGACTTTGAAGCGGGGCTCGGGTGAGCCCCGTTTTTTTTACGGGTTCAGTCATCAGGCCTGACTGGATTTCCTGACGATTTCCGGGCATGAAATGGCTTTGGAGCTACAGAGGCAAAACGGAAACATGAAGCTGTTTGTTGGATTGGGAAACCCGGGCCAGAAATATGCCCGGAACCGGCACAATATCGGGTTCATGGCCCTGGACCGGATCGCAGAGGATCACGGGTTTGGCCCCTGGAAATCGAAGTTTCAGGGCGAGATTTCGGAAGGTCGACTTGGCACCGAGAAAGTCCTGCTGTTGAAACCGCAAACCTACATGAACCGTTCGGGTCAATCCGTCGGCGAGGCGATGCGGTTTTACAAGCTCGACTCCACCGACGTTGTTGTGTTCCATGACGAGCTGGACCTTGCTCCGGGCAAGCTACGTGTCAAGGCAGGGGGCGGGCACGCCGGGCACAACGGTCTGCGCTCGATCCATGAGCATATCGGGGCGGCTTATGATCGCGTGCGCCTTGGGATCGGGCATCCGGGCCGCAAGGAAATGGTGTCGGGATATGTCTTGAACGACTTTGCAAAATCCGAAGCCGAATGGCTGGACGACGTTCTTTGGGGTGTTTCGGACGGAGCACCCTACCTGGCACAGGACGAGGGCGGCAAGTTCATGAATGCAGTTGCATTGCGCACTGCCCCGCCGCGATCATCAAAAACCGCTGCACCTAAAGCCGACACACCTTCAACGGCCGAACCCGACGCCGCGGGCGACGACCGGTCTGCCATGCAGAAGCTTTTGGACAAATTCAGGTAGCACCTCTGCCTCTTTCCGTTACGTAGAGGTTGCGGAATGTGATCTCCCGCGTTCCAATACCGCTCAACTAGGGAGGCAATGCGATGAAATCCATTTTGAAGTGGGTGCTGCGCATCGTGCTGGCGTTGGTTCTGGCCGCCACTGCCGTCGGGCTGTGGAAGCGCGAAGAGTTGCAGCGCCTTTTGGCCGTAAACTCGTTATTTTCGGAAGAGAAGATCGTCCACAATTTCTCGCATATGGACGAGGCCTTTCTGACCGTGAACCTGCCGCGCGGAGACGCGCCAACCTGGGACCTGCCTTATGGCGAAGGGTTCGAACTGCCGGAAGGAACCGACAGCTGGATCGATGAACGATCGGTCACGTCGTTGCTGGTTATGCAGAACGGCAAGATCAGATTCGAGGAATATTATCTTGGCACCGGGTCTGATGACCGGAGGATTTCTTGGTCGGTCGCCAAAAGCTATCTTTCGGCGCTTTTCGGTATCCTTTTGCAAGAGGGCGCAATCGAGTCGTTGGATGACCCGGTTGTCAAATATGCGCCAAAACTGAAAGACAGCGCGTATGAAACCGCGTCGATCCGCAACGTGCTGAACATGGCAAGCGGCGTGACGTTTGATGAAGATTACCTCGACCCAAATTCCGACATCAATCGGATGGGGCGTGTGGTTGCCCTGGGTGGTGAGCTGGACGATTTCGCAGCCTCACTGCAGGACAGCTTTGCGACGCCGGGTGAAACCTGGCAATACGTGTCGATCGACACCCATGTTCTGGGCATGGTGATACGCGGTGCGACCGGGCGGAACGTGGCAGACCTTCTGACGGAAAAGATACTTCAACCGTTGGGGCTGGAGCGGGACGGATACTACATCACTGATGGTGCAGGGGTCGCTTTTGTTTTGGGTGGCCTCAACTTCACCACGCGTGATTTCGCCCGGTTCGGACAAATGATCCTTCAGGACGGCATCGCGAACGGAAAGCAACTGGTTCCTGCCGAATGGATTTTCGAAGCCACCCAACCCAGCGCACCGACCGCACAAGGAGAGATCGGGTACGGGTATCAATGGTGGATTCCCCGCGGCGCACATGAAGGAGAGTTTCTGGCCCGCGGTGTCTATGGTCAGTACATCTATTTCAACCAGCCCAGGGGCGTTCTGATTGTGACAACTGGTGCAGACAGGCTGTTCCGTGAACCCGGCGTAAATGATCTTAACATCGAAATGTTCCGCAAGATTGCGGAAAGTCTGTAAGATGCCATTATGCAGAAACAAGACAGTGTAAATGTACTGGGTGGCTTTTTGGCCCCTTGCTCACGCGACCCTTTGACAGGGTTTTTCCGGGATGGCGCGTGCAATACCTGCCCCGAGGATCAGGGTAGTCACACAGTCTGCGCCGTGATGACAGCCGAATTTCTGGCGTTCTCAAAATATGTGGGTAATGATCTGAGCACGGCACGGCCCGAATTCGGCTTTCCCGGCCTTCGCCCAGGTGACAGCTGGTGTTTATGTGCAAGCCGGTTTTTGCAAGCTCATGACGAAGGATGTGCGCCACAGGTTCATCTGGAGGCGACACATCAACGCGCGCTTGAAATCGTACCGCTCGACATTCTGCTCCAAAACAAGGCGAAGACCTGACGGACTCCCAAAACAGCACACGGCGGATTCAGAATGCCATTTGCCAGATCAGGCTGACACTGTAGTTTTCAAATCCGCTTTCACCGATACCATCATAGAACAGATTTGCGGCCAGAAGGCTGTCGTTTTCCAGTCGGTAGTCAAAACCCAGATCAGCGCGTGCACGTGCCGTATCCCCTATCGGTGTCACGCCAGGAACAGTGCCTGTGCCGGATGTTGTGCTCCAAATACCAGATAGACCACCGGTCAGCATCATCTGACCGCGCGACACTTGGATTGGATGGCTGAAATCCATGCCCAACCGTGCGGTGGTCAGGCTGAAATCCTGCTGCGGAATCAGGTTGCCCAGACTATCAGTATAAGTCTCCTGATTGTCGCTGGCATAGCTGATGTCCAGCAACGGCATAAGCGTCAGGTTCCCGCGCTTCATCTCTCCGGTTACGCGCGACTGGATCAGCCAGCGCTCGCTATCGAAACTGTCGGTATAGGTGCCCAGCGGGGAAATATCGTTATCGGCCTGACCGTACAGAACGCGCCCCTCGAAAAACACCGGCTGGCTGGGCAGTTTGGCGACGACATAAGGTCCGACCAGCCACCCTGTGCCATCCACGCTGGCCGGGCCGTTTTCGGTTTCGGCATAGTCGATCTGCAACATGGCGCCGATCAGAAGGTTCGAGTTCACCCAGCCATGCGCCCCCACCACGGCCAAGGCATAAGAACTGTCGTAATCGTTTTGCGAGCTCCAGTTACCGGACAGATTGAACCAGACCGGTTGGGTTGGATCACTTGCAAATTTCAGATACCCCGATCCTTGCGTCACTGATGAGTCCAACGCACCTGATCCCGATTGCTGAAGAAACTGCGTCAGCTCTGGCTGATTGGTCACAAGGCTGTTGGCCCGGGCGTTCTGAAAGGCCTGCACCAGTCGCTGTGTATCCGTTACGCCCTGTTGTGTGCTGACCCTGTTGGATGCAAGATTCAGGTTCCCGGCGGCATCAGAAAAAACGCCAGCGGGAATAAACAGCTCAATTGTACCGTTATTTTGCGCAGTCAACGTTGCGACATAATTGGTTCCGGACCCTGTCAGGGTGGCTGAAGCATTGGTAACCGACAAGTCGCCCACTGTGAAATCTGTGCTGGGTTCACTAAGTGTGATCACCGCTTGGAACGTACCGTTGCCGATTGTTGTCAGTGCACCGATTGAGGCCGTCGGCTGCGTCGTGTCGGCCAAAGTCCGCGTGTTGATATACTGGGTATTCGTGGCGCCGGACAGCGCAAATTCGTATCGGTACAGCGGCCCTCCAACCGTTTCCTGCGCGGTAAACACAACACCCATATAACTATCTGAAGTATAGGTCGAATCCGCCCCATTCTGGCTAATAATTGTTGGATTGATCCAACCAAGCCCAGTCAACGCAGCTGGGGTGATCACAGGCAACGCCGTAGAAACAGATCCTAAGCTGTAATACGTACCCCCAGGGACAAATCCCCCGACTGAAACGAAAGCCATGGAAAGCGGTGGATTATTGTTAAACACTATACTGCCACCACCAGGTGTGGGGTCATTCTGTGTAATGAAATAGGTACCAAGGGCGGCAACCTGTTTAGTACCCCCCATCAAAAGCGCGGAAACCAGAAGACAGAGACATGACAGCCTCGTGATTGCGGACCAAACCATATTACCTCCTACAGCACCGCGTGGGTGCCAAACACCAGAGTGCCCGGGGTCAAAATCACATCCCAAGCAGCGTCTTCCTTGCCCCGTCTTCGCAGAGACATCCCCAGAACCGGCGGCAAATCGCCGGTTAATGAGAAGTTAATTCAATTGGAAGACGCTGTATAGAACGCTGCGGGATTCAACTGGGGCGTGCGGACTACACAGTGTTGTTGGAACAACCGGGTTTTGACCTGAACCAACTCTCAGACAGCTTGAAACACCCAATTTTTACTGTGTCGTCGCGTGGAGAAAGAACCGTGAGGCAAGCAGCGCTGGAAATTCGCCTGCAAAGACAGAAGGGACATAATCGCTGACAGTTCAGCAGTTTTGCAACAGTATGGCTCCAGTTGCTACACTGATCACCATTTGGAAACCTTCAAGCACAAGTTGAACAGGGCGATATCGCTTGTGGACGATTCTTTGCACGGGCTCCACCGGGTCCAAAAGGATCGCTTGCGAGGGCGAGCACGCGTGAAAAAACGGAGGCCATGCCAGGGCAGGAACAACATCCGGCTGCGCCCGGCAAAACAGCAATCAGATTCGAAAGCCATTTCAAAGGGGCATTACAATCACGGGTGGACCGAAGGGTTTTCCCCGCTGCTTGTTCGATCAAGATTGTCAACCGGGGCATATAGCCCCGGTGCGGTCCCGGTTGAAATCACCCTGCAGTGCGGCCTTCGGTGTCTGACATATCGAAGTTCAGATATTTTGCGACGGTCTGAACATCTTTGTCACCGCGTCCACACATGTTCATGCAGATCAGATGGTCCTTGGGCAACTCGGGCGCGATCTTCATGACATGCGCCAAGGCGTGACTGGGTTCCAGCGCCGGAATGATACCCTCGGTGGCACAGCACAGCTGGAATGCCTCAAGCGCTTCCTTGTCGGTAATCGAGACGTAAGTCGCGCGACCGACCTCATGCAACCAGGAATGCTCGGGGCCGATACCCGGATAGTCCAGACCGGCCGAGATCGAATAGCCTTCCAGAATCTGCCCGTCATCATCCTGCAACAGATAGGTCCGGTTGCCATGCAGCACACCCGGACGACCGCCTGTCAGCGAGGCACAATGCTCCATCTTTTCGTTTACACCTTTACCGCCAGCCTCAACACCGATGATGTTGACGGCCTTGTCATCAAGGAAAGGATAGAACAGGCCCATCGCGTTCGAGCCGCCACCAATAGCCGCAATGATCGTATCCGGCAGGCGGCCTTCGGCCTTCATCATCTGCTCTTTGGCTTCCTTGCCAATGATCGACTGGAAATCACGCACCATCGCCGGGTATGGGTGCGGACCGGCCACTGTTCCGATGCAATAGAACGTATCGCGCACATTGGTCACCCAGTCGCGCAGCGCGTCATTCATCGCGTCCTTCAGCGTACCACGACCCGAAGTGACCGGAATCACCTCGGCCCCCAGCAAGCGCATACGAAACACGTTCGGGGCCTGACGTTGCACGTCATGGGCACCCATATAAACGATGCATTTCAGACCAAATTTCGCACAGACCGTGGCTGTCGCGACACCGTGCTGCCCCGCCCCGGTCTCGGCAATGATCCGCGTCTTGCCCATGCGTCGCGCCAGAATGATCTGGCCCAGCACGTTGTTGATCTTGTGTGCGCCGGTGTGGTTCAGCTCATCACGTTTCAAATAAATTTTCGCTCCGCCCAGATGCTCGGTCAGGCGTTCCGCGAAATACAAGGGCGAGGGGCGGCCCACATAGTTGGCCCACAGATCATCCATCTCGGCCCAGAAAGTCGGATCATCCTTGGCTTTATCATATTCCTCTTCCAGTGACAGGATCAGCGGCATCAGCGTTTCGCTGACAAAACGCCCGCCGAATATGCCAAAGCGCCCTTGCTCGTCAGGGCCGGACATGAAGGAATTGAAAAGATCGTTGGCCATGGGTGTCTCCCTCGTCGTACCTGACTGTCATAGGTGGTCGTCGCGGGATTTGCCATGGCAAAACGCACCATATTGCCCCCTTGCAGAGGCAAACAAAATCAGCGCGTCGCGTCGATAAATGCCTGTATCAGTCCAGCGTCCTTTACGCCCGGCGCGCTTTCAACACCTGACGCCACATCGACTTGCCGCGCACCCGTCATGCGGATCGCCTCAGCGACATTGTCCGGGTTGAGACCACCGGACAACATCCACGGCCTGCGCCAGTATTTGCGACCTGCCAGCAGCCGCCAGTCAAAAGGAAGACCGTTGCCGCCGGGAAGTTCCGAATTCTTCGGCGGCTTTGCATCGATCAGAAGCTGGTCTGCAACTTCGGAATACAGATCAATCGCTGCCAAGTCCTCGGCCTCCGCCACACCGATCGCCTTGATGACGGGCAGGCCATAGCGCTGCTTGACCTCTGCCACACGCTCGGGGCACTCTCCGCCGTGAAGCTGCAACATATCCAGCGGAACCCCAGCGACAATCTCATCAAGCTGCGCGTCCGAGAAATTCACGGCCAGAGCGACCTTGGCAACGCCGACTGGTACTTCGGCGGCCAACGCCGCGGCTTGCGGTATTGGTGCGTAACGGGGCGATTTGGGAAAAAAGTTGAACCCGACATAGCGTGCGCCGGCTTCAACCGCAGCGCGCACATGTTCTGATGCGGTCAAACCGCAGATTTTAACGGATACATCGGTAGACATAAGCCTCAGCTGGCCTCGTCGAGTAGGGCCAGAATATCATCCTTACCCTCGTTCTGCTTTTTCTTGAGCTTCTTGACTTCGCGTTCAAGCTTGCGGACCTCGCCTTTTTTCACGGTCGCATCGCGGCGGTGTTTATGCTCCCGCAGCCATTCCCACATGAAACCGATGATCAAACCGGCGACAACGCCACCGAGAACGACCAGAAAAAGCGGTAAAGAGGTACTGACGTTAAAGCCCAGAAGCTCGGCCAGAGCATCGGGCATCAGTCTCAGTTCAACAGACTGAACATTCGCCAGAGACACGGAAATCAGAACGATCCCGAGAGTCCCAAGAAAAGCATATCGAAGGTAACGCATCATGAGGTCAGGCTTTACCGTTCAAACGATCCCTGAGCAACTTGCCAGTTTTGAAAAATGGTACACATTTTTCCTCGACCTGAACGGTTTCACCGGTACGGGGGTTGCGCCCTACGCGGGCATCCCGCTTTTTCACCGAAAACGCGCCAAAGCCACGCAGTTCGACCCGGTCGCCGCGCGCCATGGCATCGGTGACTTCTTCGAACACGGTGTTCACAATCCGCTCGACATCACGCTGATAGAGATGCGGGTTTTCGTCAGCGATTTTCTGAATCAGTTCTGAACGGATCATTCGAGATACCCTCCCAGGCAGCCGGTGTGACAGGTCTACTGTTTTGACAGTATAGGAAAAAACCCAGAACGGGGGAACGGATACTCTGCGTGTTGAGGCCTTATTTTGCCATATTCTCACGCGAAATTTTGCCCGACAGGCCGATTTACACACTTCAAGCGCGAACATTATCGAGTTTTAGCAGTGTGTTTGGAACATGTTGATTCGCAACAAAAACGGCCCCACACTTCCATGCGAGGCCGTAAATCATGCTTGGGATGCGCCCCGGGCTTAGTCGCCCGACTTCAGCGCTGCACCCAGAATGTCGCCCAGCGACGCGCCCGAGTCGGAAGAACCGTACTGTTCCACAGCTTCTTTCTCTTCTGCGATCTCGCGTGCCTTGATCGACAGGCCCAGACGGCGGGTCTTGCTGTCAACGTTGGTTACGCGGACATCAACCTTGTCACCGACCGAAAAACGCTCGGGGCGCTGTTCGGAACGGTCACGCGACAGATCGGAACGGCGGATGAACGACTTCATGCCTTCGTACTCGACCTCGATGCCGCCATCTTCGATTGCGGTCACTTCTACAGTGATGACCGAGCCACGCTTCACGCCGCCAACGGCTTCTGCGAACTTGTCACCACCCAGAGCTTTGATCGACAGCGAGATACGCTCTTTTTCGACATCCACTTCCGAGACAACGGCCGAAACCATGTCGCCTTTGCGGTAGTTCTGGATTGCATCCTCGCCACGTTCGTCCCAGGACAGGTCCGACAGGTGAACCATGCCGTCGATGTCGCCCTCGAGGCCAATGAACAAACCAAATTCGGTGATGTTCTTGACTTCGCCTTCGACTTCGGTGCCCTCGGGGTGTGTTTCTGCAAACACTTCCCATGGGTTGCGCTGAGTCTGCTTCAGGCCCAGAGACACGCGGCGCTTGGCGCCGTCGATTTCCAGAACCATGACGTCGACTTCCTGGCTGGTCGAGACGATCTTGCCGGGATGGACGTTTTTCTTGGTCCAGGACATCTCGGACACGTGCACCAGACCTTCGACACCGGCTTCCAGTTCGACAAATGCGCCGTAGTCGGTGATGTTGGTGACGCGACCCTGATGGACCGAGCCCAGCGGGTACTTGGCGGCAACCAGATCCCACGGATCTTCCTGAAGCTGCTTCATGCCCAGGCTGATGCGGTGAGTGTCTTTGTTGATCTTGATGACCTGAACCTTGATGGTTTCGCCGATCGTCAGGATCTCGGACGGGTGGTTTACACGACGCCATGCCATGTCAGTGACGTGCAGCAGGCCATCAACGCCGCCCAGGTCAACAAATGCACCGTATTCGGTGATGTTCTTGACCACGCCCTCGACGTTCTGACCTTCTGTCAGGTTGCCGATGACTTCGGCGCGCTGTTCGGCACGCGATTCTTCCAGGATTGCGCGGCGCGACACAACGATGTTGCCACGGCGGCGGTCCATTTTCAGAATCTGGAACGGCTGCTTCAGACCCATCAGCGGGCCTGCGTCGCGTACGGGGCGTACGTCAACCTGCGAACCAGGCAGGAATGCAACTGCGCCACCCAGATCGACGGTGAAGCCACCTTTGACGCGGCCAAAGATTGCTCCATCGACACGCTGGTCGTCGGCATATGCTTTTTCCAGACGATCCCATGCCTCTTCGCGGCGGGCCATCTCGCGCGAGATGACGGCTTCGCCACGGGCGTTTTCTGCGGCACGCAGGTAAACTTCGACCTCGTCGCCGACAGCGATTTCAGGGGCTTCGCCGGGATTTGCGAATTCTTTCAGATCAACGCGGCCTTCCATTTTATAGCCGACGTCGATGATGGCTTGACCGGCTTCAATCGCCAGGATCTTGCCTTTGACAACAGAACCCTCTTCGGGCGTGTCCATTTCGAAGCTTTCGTTCAGGAGGGCTTCGAATTCCTCCATGGATGTGTTAGCCATGTGGCGTTCATTTCCTTTACAGTACGTTTTTGCTGGCCGAGCGGTTGTCTCCGCCGGTCTTGTTTCATGACGTCTTCAGGCGTGATCCGGTGCGCCCCGAGCAAACAAACACAAAGGGCCGAGGTAACCCGGCCCTGCTCAGAAACGTCATCCGGACGTTGACCGCCCTTGTATCGACAGCGCGCGTATAGGCTGAATCTTGAACCGGTGCAAGTGCAAAGCCTATGGTGCGAGGTAGCGCGTGCAGGAACTCCTGCCTAGCGCTGATCCCCAATGCGATATGGCAACCTGAATGATAGCAGGTTCTGACTGAAAAAGACTGCATGGTCCGCGGCAGGTTCTTGCCCGAAGGAATCTTGGTACTGGGGACCGAACCACGCGGCTAAGCCTCAGCATGCAACGCAAAGGTAATATGTCTCAACTTTTCGCGCGTCACGCGGCGCCCGGCTTCCTGCGTCACAGGATGGATGGTGGAGATTTGGAGAGTGAACGCCAACCATTCGACTGTTTGTACGATCTGCAAGATTTGGTGACGTATCTGAGATTAAACGTTCCGTATCCTTTCCCTAATTTAGCTTTATCGGTCGACAAAGAGGTCGACCAGAAACCAGAACCAAAAGGAAAATATTATGAAATCTCTCATCTTTGCCGCCATGGCGACTGCAATTGCCCTGTCCACCCCGGCCTTTGCCGCTGACGAAATCAACGTGTCCAACGGCATTTCAGCCGCTGGTGCGCCACTGGCCGCACATGGCGTTGATCTGGTTGCATTGGTCAATGATGGCAACCCGGTCGAAGGCTTCGCCACTCACTCGTCAACTTATGACGGAGCCTCCTATTATTTCACGTCCGCCGCGAACCGTGAAGCGTTCGAGGCAAACCCTGCTGCATACCTGCCGCAGCATGGTGGCTTCTGTTCATTCGGCGTATCGGTCGGCAAGAAGTTTGACGGTGACCCGGATCAATACCTTGTCGCAGACGGAAAACTGTTTCTGTTCCTGAACGCGGAAACCCGGGCAGCCTTTTTGAAGGACGTTGTCGCCACCGCAAAGACGGCGGATGACCAATGGGCGAATATCAAAACCGTCGCCGTGGGCGAGCTGTAAGACCCGCCCCGATTGCCCGCGGCGTTAACGCGTCGCGGGCAGTTTTGCGTTGATCACCTCAAGGGCTTTGGCCAACGCCGCCTCGATACTCAAATCAGTGGTGTCCAACCGCACGGCATCCTCAGCCGGTTTCATCGGAGCGGTACTGCGCTCAGCATCTCGCGCGTCCCGTTCTCTGACGTCCGCCAAAACCTGTTCACGGGTTACGTCAGCGCCTTTTGCACTTAGCTCCAGGAAGCGTCGCTCGGCGCGCACTTCAGCACTGGCTGTTACAAACAGCTTCACTTCGGCATCCGGACAAATCACCGTGCCGATATCACGACCGTCCAGAACGGCCCCACCTGCCCTGCGGGAAAATGTGCGCTGAAAATCGGCCAAGGCTGCGCGAACCTCTGGAAGAACCGCCACTTTGGAAGCTGCCTGCGCAATCTCGGCGGTGCGCAGGTCGCCTTGTTCAAGTTCTTCCGCTGTCAGGGCCTGTGCGGCCTCAAGCGCGTCAACCCCTTCCAGGGTCCGCCTTCCGACAGCGCGATACAGCAAGCCCGTGTCCAGATGGGCAAAGCCGAAATGCGCCGCCACAGCCTTGGATATCGTGCCCTTGCCCGCAGCCGCTGGTCCGTCAATGGCAACCGTGAAACTCACGTGCGCTGTACCTTTGCGCCCAGCGACGCCATCAGTGGTTCAAAGATCGGGAAAGACGTTGCAATCGGGCCACCATCATCCACGCTTACGGGATTCTGCGCCCCCATACCCATCACCATGAACGACATGGCAATGCGGTGATCCAGAAAGCTTTCGCAGGTGCCGCCGCCCGGAACGTTGCCGATGCCCAGCCCTTCAACCGACCACCAGTCGTCGCCTTCAGCGACTGTCACCCCGTTGGCGCGCAGGCCACGGGCCATGGCGTCAATCCGGTCGCTTTCCTTCACGCGCAGCTCTTTCACGCCGCCCATCATCGTTGTGCCTGTGGCATTTGCAGCCACCACAGACAGAACCGGGTATTCATCAATCATCGAGGCGGCACGCTCGGAAGGAACGTCGATGCCTTTCATGTTGGGCGAGTACTTGGCGCGCAAATCGGCAACCGGCTCGCCCCCTTCTTCGCGTTCGTTTTCATAGGTCAGATCAGCGCCCATCTCGCGCAAGGTTGTAAAAAGGCCCGCGCGTGTGGGGTTCAAACCGATCCCTGGAACCAAAACATCCGATCCAGGTGTGATCAATGCCGCGCAAACCGGAAAAGCCGCGCTGGACGGATCGCGCGGTACAGCGATGACCTGTGGCTTCAGCTCCGGGCGACCGGTCAGAGTGATAACACGGCCCTCGTCGGTATCCTCGACCGTGATTTCGGCACCAAATCCAGCCAGCATCCGTTCGGAATGGTCACGTGTAGCCTCTTTCTCGATCACAACGGTCTTTCCGGGGGCATTCAGACCCGCCAAAAGTACGGCGGATTTCACCTGCGCCGACGGCACAGGAACTTCGTATCGCACAGGGGTCGGATCCGCAGCGCCGACGATGGTCATCGGCAAGCGCCCGCCGGATCGCCCAACCGATTGTGCCCCAAACAGGGCCAGAGGGTCAGTCACCCGCGCCATGGGGCGTTTGTTCAGACTGACATCACCGGTAAAGGTCGCCGTGATCGGAGAGGTCGCCATCGCCCCCATGATCAGCCGCACACCGGTTCCCGAGTTGCCACAGTCGATCACCTGACCCGGTTCGGCGAAGCCACCGACACCCACGCCGTGCACTGTCCATTCCCCGTTTCCGTGCTCTGTGACCTCGGCGCCGAAGGCACGCATCGCCTTTGCGGTATCCAGTACGTCTTCGCCCTCCAGCAAACCCGAAATCCTGGTTTCACCCACGGCCATAGCACCAAGGATCAGCGACCGGTGCGAAATCGACTTGTCGCCGGGCACCTCGGCCGTGCCGGTCAGCGGGCCGCAGGGATGCGAGGTCATCGGGATGGGCGTGCCGTGTCCGGACATGAGGGCTCCTTTTGCGCTATCAGTGCTCAAGCCGATTAGCGAATTGACGCCCGTTGGTCCAGCGGCAATCAGCCTTTGCGTCGGAAGGTCAGGTAGTGAGGTGTCCGACCCTCGCGCAGCGCCTTCTGTTCGTATCGCGTGGAGATCCAGTCGCCCCACGGCTCGCGCCAGTCAGAAGGGCGTTCGGCCAGCCATTCAAACCCGGCGCGCGGAACCTCTTCCAAGGTCTGACGCACATAATCGGGAATGTCAGTTGCAACCCGGAAGATCGCCCCGGGTTTCAGCACTTTCGCCAGCGGTTCAAGATGTTCCTGGGTTACAAATCGACGGCGATGATGCCGCGTTTTGGGCCATGGGTCGGGATAGAGAAGGAACGCGCGCGAAATGCTGGCCTCTGGCAGCACGTCGAATAGATCGCGCACATCGCCGGGGTGCACGGCAAGGTTTTCAACACCTGCCTGACGGATTCTGCCCAGCAGCATGGCAACACCGTTGATGTATGGCTCGGCCCCGATGATGCCAATGTCAGGATTGTTTTGCGCCTGGTGCACCAGATGCTCACCACCGCCGAAGCCAATTTCCAACCAGACCGGCTTGCCGCCGAACAGATCGTTCAGGTCCAGCGGCTTGCGTTCGGGATTCGAGGCCCAGTCCACGGCGCCGGGTGACAAGGCGGCCAGATCTTCGTTCAGATAGGTCTTTTGACTGGGCTTCAGGGTCTTGCCCTTGAAGCGGCCATAAAAGTTTCTGCGCGGGCGTTGTGGGGTCTCTGTGCTCATGGCGGTGGCCATACTGCGCAGTGGAGTACGTTGCAAGGGCGTGCACCGCCCCAAAGAAAAGCGCGCCCCTGAAGGCGCGCTTTGGATTTTTCAGATCAAACTGCGGATTTCAGCGCGTCGACCAGATCAGTGCGTTCCCAGCTAAAACCGCCATCCGCATCCGGTTCGCGGCCAAAGTGACCGTAAGCCGCTGTACGCTGGTAGATCGGCTTGTTCAGCTGAAGGTGCTGACGAATGCCGCGGGGTGTCAGATCCATGACCTCACCAACTGCTTTTTCGATCGCCGCATCTGCAACCTGACCCGTGCCATGCGTGTCTGCATAGATCGAAAGCGGCTTCGATACGCCAATGGCATAGCTCAACTGAATGGTGCAGCGCTCGGCCATACCGGCGGCTACAACGTTTTTCGCCAGATAGCGCGCGGCATAGGCCGCCGAACGGTCAACCTTGGTCGGGTCTTTGCCCGAGAATGCGCCGCCACCATGCGGGGCTGCGCCACCATAGGTATCCACGATGATCTTACGACCGGTCAGACCAGCGTCGCCATCCGGCCCGCCAATAACGAATTTTCCGGTCGGGTTGACGTGCCATTCGGTATCAGCCGACAACCAGCCTTCGGGCAGAGTTTCACGGATATAAGGTTCAACGATGGCGCGGATGTCATCCGACGTCAGCGCCTCGTCCAGATGCTGCGTCGACAGAACGATCGAGCTGACGCCAACCGGTTTGCCGTCTTGATAAACGACCGACAATTGAGATTTCGCATCCGGCCCCAGTGCAGGCTCGGTGCCGTTCTTGCGCACTTCGGCCAGACGCCGCAGGATTGCATGCGAATACTGGATCGGTGCAGGCATAAGCGCAGGCGTCTCGGTTGTCGCGAAGCCGAACATGATGCCCTGGTCGCCAGCGCCTTCGTCCTTGTTGTCTGCGGCATCCACACCCTGCGCGATATGGGCGGATTGTTCGTGCAGAAGGTTTGTCACCTCGACGGTTTCGTGGTGGAATTTGTCCTGCTCATATCCGATATCTTTCACGCACTCGCGCGCGATCTCTTCGATGTGGCCCATGTAGTCGTGCAGTTTGTCCTTGTCCGACAGACCAACTTCGCCACCGATAACGATGCGGTTGGTCGTGGCAAAGGTTTCGCAGGCCACGCGCGCCTCAGGCTCTTCATTCAGAAATGCATCAAGGACAGCATCTGAGATACGGTCACAGACCTTATCCGGGTGCCCTTCGGAAACGGATTCCGAAGTAAAGGTATAGTTCTGTCGGGACATAAATGTGCTCCATTAAGGTTTCTCCGCCACGCCAGGAAGCCGTTGTGACAGACCACAGACGCATACGCTTGCCCAAAGTTGGGGTCAATCTCTAATTGCCCGGTTGCCGCGGGTACCAAACAGCGCCATCGCCAGAATAAACAGTAAGACAACAACGATCGGACTGTCTCCGATACGTGCATAAGCCGTGCGACGGTGTGGTTGCGGCAGCACGGCGTCCACATATCCAGCCTCACCCAGAGCCAACGACGCAGTCAAACGACCCAATGGGTCAATCATGGCCGATACACCGGTATTGGCCGAACGGATCATCGGCAAGCCCTGCTCAATTGCCCTCATCCGGGCTTGTACCAGGTGTTGAAACGGTCCCGACCGTGTTCCAAACCAGGCGTCATTTGTGATTTGCAGCAAGAAATCAGCCCGACCCGGCGCACCGTTCACATCTTGCGGGAAGACGGCTTCGTAGCAAATCAGTGGCAACGCCTTTCCCAGCTTGCCGAGGTCCAACAGGGCAGGGCCCGGCCCCGCGCTGAACCCGTGCCCGGTTGTAGTTGCCAGACCACTGATCCCGAAACGCCCCATCAGATCACCCAAGGGGACATATTCGCCGAATGGCGCCAGATGGTGTTTGTCATACACCCCTGCCAGACGCCCGGTTTCATCCAGATAGATCAGCGAGTTGAAAATCCTCGGACCTTCTGCGCGCTGAATCCCCAGTATCACCGGCGCACCCTGCGCGGCATCCGCAATAGTCGACAGAAACGGTCGTGCGCTGCCCAACCATGCGGGAACCGCGGTCTCGGGCCAAACAATCAGGTCAGGTCTAGGAGAGGCTGCAGTATACTCAACCTGACGCGCAAAAAACAAAGGCGCATATGCCGGATCCCATTTTTGATGCTGAGGGGCATTCGGCTGGATCACGCGAACCAGATGCGAACTACCCTGAACGACGGGTCGCGTCGACCCGTAGGCAATCGCCATCGCTGCCATAACGCCGGTAAAACTCAGGGTCCGCACCAAACCGTCCAAGGGTTTGTCCTGCACCAATGCCGCGCCAATTAGGAATGTTGCGGCAAAGGTCAGCACATTCAACCCATACGGCCCGACCAGAGACAGCATCTGCGCCACTGGCGTGTCCACCCAGATTTGCGCGACCCCAGCCCATGGAAAGCCGGTCAACACATATCCCCGCGCCACTTCGGCCAGGGACAAAACTGCAACCAGTAATATGCCCTGACGAACTGGCGTGGCACCAATTCTGCGCGACAGGCCAAAGGCGGCAGCCCAGAACAAGGCCAGTCCGCCCGCTAAGAACACCAACGCAAACGGGGCCATCCAGGCATGGCGTTCAGCATCTACCTGAAACGGCTCAATGATCCAGCCAAGGGCATGGGCAAAATAGCCGGTCGCGAAGGCCCAGCCGACCCATGCCGCCCGGCCTCGGGTTTCGCTGGCAAGGAAGATCGGCACAATCAGGACCAGAGCCAAAACGGTTGCGCCCCAATACAGATGAGGCGCCTGACCAAACGCGCCTACACCGCCAAGGGCGGCAGCGACCAACAATCTCAATGATAATGGCCAGCCCCGTACTGGGGTCATGCAGCAACGTCCGGCAGCATGACGCGCAGCCGTTTGATACGGCGTGGATCGGCTTCGATCACTTCGAATTCCGGACCTTCTGGATGAATGACAACTTCACCCCGCGCCGGAACGCGGCCGGAGAGCATAAACACAAGCCCGCCCAGAGTATCGATTTCCTCTTCGTCGACGTCTTCATGACTGGTCAGAGACCGGCCAATCTCAGCCTCGAAATCTTCGAGCGGCACACGCGCCTGCACCACATAACATCCGGGCTTTTCCTGCACCCAAAGCTGGTCTTCATCCGCATCGTGCTCGTCAGCGATTTCGCCGACGACCTGCTCGATCAGGTCTTCGATCGTGAGCAGTCCATCAACGCCGCCATATTCATCAATCACCAATGCCATGTGACGCCGCTCGGTTTGCATCTTGGTCAACAAGACGCCGATTGGCATGGATGGCGGCACGAACAATAGCGTCCGCAGCATCGAGGTCAGATCAAACTCTTTGCCGCCACCGTTGAAACCGTGGGTCAGGGCAAAATCCTTGAGATGAACAAAACCAAGCGGTGTATCCAAGGTTCCCTCATAGACAGGAATCCTTGACATACCACTGCTCCGGAAAACATCCGCCAGTTCATCTTTTGTGATCGTTGAAGGTACCGAGACGATTTCAGCGGTAGGGATGGCAACATCCTCAACGCGCATCCGGCGCAGGTTAATCATCCCGCGTGGCTGCGCCACAGCCGCGTTTTGTCCGTTCACCGTCTGGTCCGGTTGAGTATCATCGCTCGAAAACACTTCGAGGATTCGAGAAAACAGACCGGTTTTCTCTTCCGTTTCAGTACTGCTGTCCTGAGGTTGCGCGCTTTGCGCCGCCCTAGAACTGCCTTCTATATCGCCCATTACCTTGTTCCAACTGATCGGGTCTTGAACCCACATTATACCTTATATGGGTCATCAATACCCAATTTGCCAAGTATCTTGACCTCAATCCCTTCCATCAAGGTGGCATCGGGGTCACGAATGTGATCATAACCCAGCAAATGCAACGTTCCGTGAACAAGCAAATGGGTCACGTGATCATTCATTGCCTTGTTGGCCTCGGCCGTCTCGCGGGCGCAGGTGTCATAGGAAATCGCAATATCGCCCAGAACAATCTCGCCAGTAAAATCCGGCTCTGGCAGGCGTGGTGATTGCCCTGGCTCATCCGGAGCTAGGTCTTCCGCAGGCCAGCTCAGCACATTGGTGGGCGTCGGTTTACCGCGAAATTCTGCGTTCAGTTCTGAAATCCGCGCATCGTTGCATCCCAATATACTGACTTCGCACTGCTCCGGGGCCAATCCGCAATGGGTCAGAACGGCGTTAATCGCCTTTTGTGACAAGACCTCAAGATCTTGCCACCTTTCGTCTTCGAAAATGAGTTCCAGGGTCATCTTACCGCGCAACAGCCTCGTTAGCGGGCTATGTGTTCACGTGGTTTCACGGCCCGCATCGGCCTCATACGCCTCGATGATCGCAGCGACAAGCGGGTGACGCACCACGTCTTTCGAGGTGAAGTAGTTGAAGCTGATATTCGGGATTGTTTTCAACAACCTCTCAGCATCCGCCAAGCCCGATTGAACGCCACGCGGCAAATCGACCTGTGACCGGTCGCCAGTTATGACCATGCGGCTTCCTTCGCCCAGACGGGTCAGGAACATCTTCATCTGCATCGTGGTGGCGTTTTGCGCTTCATCCAGAACTACAAATGCGTTGGCCAGCGTACGACCGCGCATAAAGGCCAGCGGAGCGATTTCGATTCGTTTTTCTTCGATCAGCTTGGCCAACTGTTTTCCGGGCAGAAAATCGTTCAGCGCGTCATAAAGCGGCTGCATGTAAGGGTCGACCTTGTCCTTCATGTCACCCGGCAGATAGCCCAGTTTTTCGCCCGCCTCGACCGCCGGACGGCTCAGGATGATTCGGTCCACATGCCCGCCGATGAACATCGAAACCCCGACCGCCACCGCCAGATAGGTCTTACCCGTCCCCGCCGGACCAATTCCAAAGGCCAGCTCATTCTTGAACAGTGACTGGACATAGGCTTTCTGGGCGTCGGTGCGCGGTTCAACCAACTTCTTGCGGGTTTTGATCTCGACCGAACCGCCCTTGAACATCTCAAGCTGATCGCCATCGCGGCTACCGGTTCCCTGTTCCGAAACACCCATCCGCAACTCGCGATCGACGTCTGCGGCCTCAACCTCGCGCCCACCTTCAAGCCGAGTGTAAAGCGATTGAAGCACCTCAACCGCCTGTTTCTGAGCATCTTCATCGCCCATCACAACAAGCTGATTGCCGCGGCGTACAATCTGGACCGAAAGCTTGGTTTCGATCTCAGCCAGATTGCGGTCATATTCACCGCACAGGTCAATCAGCAATCGGTTGTCGGGAAATTCTACGAACGCCTCGTGTTGGGGCATTTCATCTTGCGGTGGGGTCAGGGCACCGATGGCCAATCCGCTCTCCTGTCTTGGCTGTTCACCCCGAGCGTAGACAACAAATCTTGGTAGGCGCAAGCCACAGTTTAAAAAATAAATGCTGAGATGTCATAACAGCCGATTTAACGGTGATTGGTTGCCGATTGGATGAACATCAGAAGGTGTAATTCAGCCCGAATCTTAATCCGCTGTATTTTGGTGTGGACTTTGTGGAGAAGCCAGAACTGAACTGGATGTCTTTTGATTGGAACTGGACATATTCATATTCGCCCGTAATCGACCAATTGTCGGACAACCTATGCTCGGCCCCTATGCTTGCCGAATAGCCGTTCCGCCGATCTGACACCGGGAAATTCTGAACCGAGGTGGCCGATGCAATACTGTTGGTTGTTTCCACATCGCCCCACAGATATCCGACGCTAAAAAAATACAGAATTCGTCCGCTGCGGTTCGTCAGACCATTGCGAAATCGGACTGCAAGAACATCCGATATCTTTGTTCCGCCCTGCACATTGACGCTGCCGATCCGCCTGCTGACAGTGTCGTCAAGAGCTCCGAATTCATACCCGATTTCGAAGCCGTAGACATAGTCGCGCCCTTCCCTTGCAGGTAAAATGCCACGCCAGCCGCCCCGGACCCCCCCGTATGCTCCCGACAAATCCTGATCACCGATATCAAACTGTCCGCCGGGTGTTGTCAGGCCAAATCGATCGTCCCCACCAGCGCCATAACCACCAGTAAGCCCCAGATAAAAAGCACTGACATCGCTGCTGAATCTTTTCGGGCTGACCACTTCCGGATCGCTTATCTCACCTTTCAAATCACCGGCAATGGATGCGCTGGCAATCAGTGTAACAGCGGTAGTTAGTGTCAGCGTTTTCAACCTGCTCAGGCTCGTAAAGCTCTTGAAAGTCGTCACTCGTACCTCCCTCATCCCGTTTTCCGGGACCGGCATATTGCCGATTTGCAGGCGCAAATCCTTGCGCCCCGAAAACCATGGCTCCTCTCGGAGCATAGTTCCAAGCAATAAATCAAGGGTAAATTTTGGAAACAAACACCAACTATGGTGTCCGGGAGGTGTATACACCGATCTACAGCAACTCACCGGCCAGAGAATTCGCCCCCGACGCAGTGATCCGGACCTCTCTCAAGTCACCCGTGGCGATCTCTGGTCCTTTTACGTGCACCGAATGCAGGTATTCGGACTTTCCAACCATCTGTTCGGGCAGGCGACCCGGTTTTTCGAAAAGAACGCGGACTGTGCGTCCAACCATACCGTCCTGAATTTCCCGCTGATGACGCGTGATCAAGGCCTGAAGCCGCTGCAACCGTTCATCTGACACTGCCGGATCAACCTGGGCTCGTTCAGCCGCTGGGGTTCCCGGACGTGTGGAGTATTTGAAGGAATAGGCGTAGCCGTATTTGACCTCTTCGACCAAATCCATCGTGGCCTGAAAATCATCTTCGGTTTCTTCGGGAAAACCAACGATGAAGTCCCCCGACATCACGATATCAGGCCGCACCGCGCGAATGCGTTCGACCAGCCGCAGATAGCTTTCTGCCGTATGGCTGCGGTTCATCCTTTTGAGGATACGGTCCGAACCCGACTGAACCGGCAAGTGTAGATAGGGCATCAGCTTGTCACAGGTGCCATGCGCCTCGATCAGGTCGTCGGCCATGTCGTTCGGGTGCGAGGTCGTAAAGCGGATGCGTTCCAGCCCGTCGACCTTGTTCAATTCCCAGATCAAGCCGGCAAGTGTCATGTCACCATTTGCCCCGGCACCGTGATAGGCGTTGACGTTTTGGCCCAGCAACGTGATCTCGCGCACCCCGCGCTCGACCAGATCATTGGCTTCGCGGATGATGCGATCCGCTGGACGGCTGACTTCAGCACCGCGCGTATAAGGAACCACGCAGAAGGCGCAGAATTTATCACAGCCCTCCTGAACAGTCAGAAACGCCGTCGGGCCGCGCTTGGCCTTGGGGCGGTTTTTCAGTTTTTCGAACTTGTCCTCTTCGGGGAAATCCGTGTCCAGCGCCTTTTCGCCCGCTCGGGTCTTTGCCTCCATCTCGGGCAGGCGGTGATAGCTTTGCGGACCGACCACCAGATCAACCAGCGGCTGGCGGCGCATGATCTCTTCGCCTTCAGCCTGAGCGACACAGCCCGCCACGCCGATTTTCAAATCAGGCTTCTCGGCCTTCAGACCCTTGAAGCGCCCCAGTTCGGAATACACTTTCTCTGCCGCTTTCTCGCGGATGTGGCAGGTGTTCAGCAGGATCATATCCGCATCTTCGGGGGTCTGGGTTTCAACATAACCCTGCCCGCCCAGCGCCTCGGACATGCGTTCGCTGTCATAGACATTCATCTGACAGCCATAGGTCTTGATAAACAGCTTCTTCGGTTCGGACATGAGACGGGCCTTTGCATTCGCTGGACCGGCGTCGTCTATCTGCTTCGAACGCCGCTTGCAATGCGGGCGCAATTACCCGAATTTGGCGGAACTTTCCAGCAAGACAAAACCGAAAACAGCCGATGCAATACGATTCCTTCGACCATTTCCTGAAAGCGGGGCAGCCCGCAATGACGCAAGGCCCCGTTGCGATGGTCTTTGCCGAGGACGAGGTCGAGTTGGAAAGCACTCTGCATCACCATCTGAAGCTAAGGTTCAAATCCGTTATCGCCTTCATGCCTCAGGAGTTCCGACTAGAGCCCGCGTTGACCGACCGGGTGCATCGGGTCACCTTGAAATGCGTTCCCCGAACGGTGGTTTTCGATACCCTGAACAGAATAATTCAGGCCGCACCCGGCATCTGGATGTATTACTGCTATAACGCCGAATACCTGTTCTTTCCGTTTTGCGAAACGCGCAGCATTGGCGAAATGCTGGCCTTTCACAGCGAAGAACGCCGCAATGCGATGCTGAGCTACGTCATCGACCTTTATGCCGAGGACCTGACCGCTTTTCCCAACGGTGTCGCCCCCGAACAGGCTTTGTTCGACAAAACGGGTTACTATGCCCAATCACGCCACGACCCTGATGGCCAACCTCTGGACCGTCAGGTGGACCTGTCAGGTGGCTTGCGCTGGCGGTTCGAGGATCACATTCCCTATGAACGCCGTCGCATCGACCGCATCGCCCTGTTCAAGGCGCAAAAGGGCCTGATCCTGAAATCCGACCACACGTTCAATGAGCCGGAATACAATACCTATTCCTGCCCATGGCATCACAACGTGACCGCGGCTATCTGTTCCTTCCGCGCCGCGAAGGCGCTCAAAACAAATGCCGGGTCGACTTTTGACATTCCAAGTTTTAGCTGGCGCAACTCCGTGCCTTTTGAATGGCACTCGCGGCAGCTGCTGGATCTGGGTCTGATCGAATCAGGCCAATGGTTCTGAAGCGCCTCAGCGCTGAAACAGGACCGGAAACCAGTCTTCACGAAGACGCTGCCCCGGCGTCATGTCATGGCCGGGAAACGGTGGAGAGGTTCTGCCAGGACGCTCTACATACCGCGCGTCATCGCCGACCAGCCGCAGAGAAAAGGCGCGGCGACGGCTGTCCGAGTGGTTTCCTCGCGCACCGTGAAGGGTGCGATAATTGAAGGCAACGGCGTCACCGGGGTCCATTTCGAATTCGACGACCTTCATGCCCTCAGCATCCGGGTCCGGCACGGGGATGTACTGGCCTTCATCCGGGAAAAAACCTTCCTCAGAAACCCAGCGGGTTGGCAGCACCTCTTTCTCCCACCGGTGAGAGCCCGCGACACAGCGCAACGTCGCCTGCCTGACCGGATCCAGCGGAGACCAGAAGCTGATGGTTTGCTGACCCTCAACGAAGTAATATGGGCCATCCTGATGCCAGGGCGTGGCCATGGATGTCCCGGGCTCTTTTACCAATACGTGGTCGTGAAACACCTGAACACTTTTCGACTGCATCAGGTCCGCTGCGACCTCGGCCGCGGGCGAGTTTTCGATCACCTCGCGGAACTGCGGGATGCGGGTCCAGTTGCAATAATCGTCAAAGAACAGACCCGTTTGACCCTCTTTCTTGTTTTCTGATGCATACGGGCCAGGCTCTGCCATATTCGCGGCAATGCCGTCGCGCAGTTGATCCACATAATCTGCAAACAGCCCTTTGATCAGAACGACGCCATCATCCTGATACGTTGTGATCATCTCTTGAGTTACAAGCGGGTGAGGCATCCGGGTCTCCATTCGTTTTCCAATCTTTTGCGTTGAAGGAGTGTTCTGTTCAAATCATATCTTTCGAAGTTATAATTAACTTCATGTTATACATTTCACTGCGTCAGTACGAATACGTTTGCGCGGTCGGGCGCCACGGCAGCCTGTCCGCAGCCGCACAATACCTGAATGTATCGCAACCGGCCCTGTCCACAGCCCTGACGCGTGTCGAAGCACATTTGGGACACCCGCTGTTTATCCGCCGCCGAGGCTCGGCCATGGCGCTGACGCCTCAGGGGAGAAAATTCATCGATCAGGCCGAGACCCTTCTGAAAGACGCAGCCCAAATCGAGTCATCAGAAACACCGTCGCCGGGCACGACACGTCTAAGACTGGGGTGTTTTACGGACCTCGCCCCCTTCCTGCTGGCACCCGCCCTGCACCATTTGCGCGATGCTTTTCCAAACATCGCTATCACTTACTTTGCTGCGTCCTTTGAAGGGCTGCTGAACAGATTGATTGATGGCCAGATCGATATTGCCATCACTTACGAGCTGACAATGGATGCGGGGTTCACACGAGCAAAACTGTTCGACAGTCGGCCAAAGGCCCTTATGCCCCCGGATCATCTATTGGCGACAGCGGGCACGGTCTCACTGGCTGACTTGGCTGCTCACCCGTTGATCCTGTCAACAGAAGGCTGGTCGGCACAACACATCCTCAGTCTCTTTCGGCGCAACGGTCTGCACCCGACTGTCGCGCATAGGGCAGCATCGATCGAGATTCAGCGCAGTCTTGCAGCCCATGGCGAAGGGATCGGGATCAGCTATACCAGCCCGCTCAACCCGGTCAGTTATGACAACAGACGTCTTGTCAGTGTTCCGATCAGCGATCAGGACGCAACTGAATCCGTTGTTCTTGCGCGCCACGGAACAGGGCCCGCTGACGCAACCATTGATCAGGTTGAACGTTTGTTATTGGCGAGTTTGAAAGGTGGTCTTGGCGCTACTTTTTGCGCAGGCGAATGACAACGTCAACCGAGGCAATCTCGACCCCTTCGGGCGCTTCGGGCAGGCGCTGGATCACCAATTGGTCCGATGGCGCATCACTCAGGCGTGCCTCGTCTTCCCAATAAAAATGAGGGTGATCATGCGTGTTCGTGTCGAAATAGCTTTTTGACCCGTCCACAGTGATTTCCTGCAGAACGCCGGCGTCGCAAAACGCACGCAGGGTATTGTAAACCGTCGCCAGTGATACAGCGTCACCATTCGCCTTGGCAGATTCAAACAGGCTCTCGGCGGTAACGTGACGATGGCGGCCATCGCCCACCAATAGCTCGGCCAACGCCACACGCTGACGCGTCGGACGCAGGCCAGCGTTCACCAGCCAACCCGTAGCTATATCGCCGCTCTGCGGTGTCATTGATCCAATACCCATAGTGACTTCCATTATATATAGGAGCGCATGGTTGGCAATTTCAAATGAAATTCATTCGCAAAGAACGCGGTATACACAACATGATGTGGCCGCTGCTCTTGCAGGACCTTGCAAACGGGTGCTAGACGAGGCCAGATATTACGAACGGACCCACGGCAGGAGAGGCGGCAAGAATGGCCCAGTTCCCGAGCAGTTTTGACAAAGACGATCTGCTGAAATGCGCCCGCGGCGAATTATTTGGCCCCGGCAATGCACAATTGCCCGCCCCGCCAATGCTGATGATGGACCGGATCACCGACATCTCGGATGATGGTGGCCTGCACGGCAAAGGCCATGTGCTGGCCGAGTTCGATATCATCCCTGACCTTTGGTTCTTTGACTGCCATTTTCCAGGCAACCCGATTATGCCGGGTTGCCTGGGCCTTGATGGTCTATGGCAGCTGACCGGTTTCAACCTGGGTTGGCGTGGATGGCAAGGGCGCGGCATGGCCGTTGGCGTGGGCGAAGTGAAACTGACCGGTATGGTTCGTCCGGACCGCAAGATGCTAACGTATAAAATCGATTTCAAAAAAGCGATTCAGACACGTCGCCTGACCATGGGTGTGGCAGATGGAATCGTCGAAGCCGATGGCGAGATGATCTATGATGTCAAAGATATGAAGGTCGTTCTGTCCGAGGCCTGAGCCTGACCGACCCGAAACAAGGAGTGCGCACATGCGTCGAGTAGTCGTCACCGGTCTGGGGGTAGTGTCTTCGATCGGGAATAATGCCCAAGAGGTTCTGGCCTCGCTCAAAGCAGGTAAATCCGGGATCGAAGCCAGCGAACAGATGGCAGAACACGGGTTTCGCAGTCAGATCGCGGGAACGCTCAAGATTGACGTGGCTGAACACGTAGACAAACGCACCCTGCGCTTCATGGGTCCGGGCGCGGCTTACGCTCATATCGCCATGTCTCAGGCCATTGCAGATTCCGGTCTGACCGAGGACCAGGTAGTCAACCCGCGCACAGGTTTGGTGGCCGGATCCGGCGGCCCGTCGACAAGCGCGATGCTGACCGCGCATCAGACGGTTCTGAGCACCGGTGCAACCAAGCGGATAGGGCCGTTCGCCGTGCCAAAATGTATGTGCTCGACAATCTCGGCAAACCTGGCGACCGCATTCAAGATCAAGGGTATCAACTATTCGATCACCTCGGCCTGCTCGACCTCGCTGCATTGCATCGGCAACGCGGCCGAACAGATCATGCTGGGCAAACAGGACGTCATGTTTGCTGGCGGCGGCGAAGAACTGGACTGGACGCTTTCGTGTCTGTTCGATGCGATGGGCGCGATGTCGTCGAAATACAATGACACGCCCGAGAAAGCCTCGCGCGCGTTTGACGAAAACCGTGACGGGTTTGTGATTTCCGGTGGCGGCGGCATCCTCGTTCTGGAAGAGTTGGAGCACGCTCTGGCCCGCGGTGCAAAGATATATGCCGAAGTCACCGGCTATGCTGCCACCTCGGATGGCCACGATATGGTGGCCCCTTCAGGTGAAGGCGGCGAGCGCGCGATGCGGCTGGCGCTGGGAACACTGCCCGAAGGTCGCAAGGTCGGCTATATTAATGCACATGGGACCTCGACCCCCGTCGGTGACGTTGGCGAAGTAGAGGCTGTGCGCCGCATCTTCGGTGAAAGCAATGTGCCACCGATCTCCTCGACCAAATCAATGACTGGCCACGCGCAAGGCGCGGCAGGAGCGCTTGAGGCGATCTTCTGCCTACTCATGCTGGACAATGATTTCATTACGCCGTCGATCAATGTCGACACACTCGCCCAAGGCATCTTGCCCGGTGAAATTGCAACTGAAGTGGTTGAAAACGCAGGACTGGACAGTGTCATGACCAACAGCTTCGGCTTTGGCGGCACTAACGGGTCCATGATTCTGTCTAAGTATAACGGGTGAAAGTGATGTCGGATCTTCTCAAAGGTAAACGCGGCCTGATCATGGGCGTGGCCAATGACCGCTCAATCGCGTGGGGCATTGCCAAGGCCATGCACGAGGCAGGCGCAGAACTGGCCTTCACCTATCAGGGCGAAGCGTTCGGCAAGCGGCTGGAACCTCTCGCTCAAAGCTTGGGCAGCGATTTCATGGTGGATGCCGATGTGACCGACGACGAGTCACTGGATCGCGCCTTTGGTGAGCTGGCTCAGCGTTGGCCCACCATCGACTTTGTTGTTCATGCCATTGCGTATTCGGATAAGTCCGAGCTGACAGGCCGGTTTCTGAATACCACGCGGGCGAACTTCAAACACTCGATGGACGTGTCGGCCTATTCTTTCATCGAGGTGGCGCGCCGCGCCTATCCGATGATGAAGGACAATGGGGGTTCGCTGCTGACGCTGACCTATCAGGGATCAAACCGGGTTGTACCGAACTACAACGTCATGGGTGTTGCCAAGGCTGCGCTGGAATCGGCGACCCGTTATCTGGCCAATGACCTTGGCCCGGATGGTATCCGCGTGAACGCAATCTCACCTGGGCCGATGAAAACCCTTGCCGGTGCGGCCATTGGCGGAGCGCGCAGGACATACAAGTTCTGTGATCAGAATGCGCCGATGCGTTCGAATGCCACACTGGAAGCTGTTGGCGGGACCGCAGTTTACCTGACATCTGATGCGGGTGCCTGCACGTCTGGTGAAATCATCCGCGTTGACGGTGGTTTCCACGTTCTGGGCATGCCACAACCCGATTTCATGTGACCATATCTTTCCCTGCCGCCGCCAAGATTTCACCATCTTTGGGCGGCAGGACTTCGATATGAGCAAGCTAGATCAAATCATTGCAAACAACGCACGGTCAGTGCAAAGCCGGAAGAAATCCGGTTTCCTCAGCCAGCGGGCCAGAGTGCTGCTGCTCGCGCTGACTTCATTGCTGCTGGTGTTTGTCTTTTTCACCCAGCCACAGGTACGTGCAGCTGTTGAATCTTTGATCGGCTGAAGTCCGTGCAGGATTTCCAACCCGAACTAAGTCTCAATTGATCGAGACGACTTCAATCTCAAACACCAGATCCTGTCCGGCCAACGGATGATTCCCATCCAGGGTTACAGTCGCTTCGTTGGCGTCCACAACTGTCACTGGTACGGCCTGACCGTCCGGTGTCTGCATCTGCAGTTGAGTGCCCGGATCCAGCGGAATATCCTCGGGAATACCCTCACGGGGGATTTCCTGACGCATCGCAGGATTGATCGGGCCGTAGGCGTCGGTACAGGCAATCTCGACCCGTTTCTTGTCACCTGCGGACAAACCGGGCATGGCACTGTCCAGACCGGGAATAATCTGACCCGATCCAACCACGAACTCCAACGGATCGCGCCCATCCGAGCTGTCAAAGACTTTGCCATCCAGCAATGTCCCTGTGTAATGGATGCGAACCGTGTCGCCTTGCTTGATTTCGGTCATAGTGGCCTCCGGCCGTTTTAGGGGTTAAGCGGCCAACCCTAGAGATTGACACAAAGTTGTAAACCCTTGGCCCTTTCCCCCCATTCCGTGTTGTGCCAACCTGCGCGCAATCAAAGGAGGGTCATATGGCAGTCACGACCTGCGTGTTCGACGCCTACGGAACACTGTTTGATGTTGCGGCCGCCGCCCGGCAGGCGGCAAGCGAACCTGGATTCGAAGCACTGAAAGACAAATGGCCCGAGGTCGCGGGACATTGGCGCCTGAAGCAATTGCAATACACGTGGCTGCGTGCAGTGGCTGATGCGCATGCGGACTTCTGGGATGTCACGCAGGACGGGCTGGACTGGGCGCTGGAAGCTGCAGGCCTGCAGGGCAACCCTGAACTGCGCCAACGCTTGCTGGATCTTTATTGGGAGTTGCAGGCCTATCCCGAAGTTCCTGCCATGTTGAAAACCCTCAAGGATGGCGGGATGCAGACTGCCATCCTGTCCAACGGATCACCGCCCATGCTGGACGGTGCTGTTCAGTCCGCCGGGATCGGCGATGTGCTGGATGACGTGCTGTCGGTCGAAAGCGTTGGGGTCTTCAAGCCCCATTCCCGTGTCTATGATCTGGTTCAGAACAGGTTTGACTGCGCCCGCGACGAAGTCTTGTTCGTCAGTTCAAACGGCTGGGATGCCGCGGGGGCCAGCGGTTATGGTTTTGTCACCGTCTGGGTCAATCGGATCGGGGAACCAATGGACCGGCTGCCGTGGACGCCAGCGCATGTTCTGTCTGATTTGACCACCATTCCCAAGCTGGCTGGTCTTTGATGTCAGACTTTACGACTTCGGACGGCAAGCGCATCTATTTCGAAGACCATGGATCGGGCACGCCGCTTTTGTGTCTGGCCGGATTGACCAGAAACAGCCGGGATTTTTCGTATTTCGCACCACATGCCACTGAACTGCGCATGATTGCGATGGATTACAGGGGGCGCGGCCGCTCGGACTACGACCCCGATTTCATGAACTACAACATCTTTCGTGAATCCCATGACGCGATTGAACTGCTGGATTTTCTGGGCATCGAAAAAGCGGTCATTCTGGGCACCTCGCGGGGCGGGCTGATTGCCATGGCACTGGCAGCAAGCCACCCCGAACGCTTGGCCGGTTTGATTCTGAACGATGTGGGGCCCGTCATCGAGACGTCAGGCATCGCCAAGATCATGGCCTATGTGGGCGCACAACCCACCGCGAAAACCCATGACGAAGCTGCTGCCGCCCTGAAACATGTGATGGAGCCGCAATTCCCCGGAGTTCCCCTGGAGATCTGGCGCAAACAGGCCGAAATTCAATATAAACAACAAGGGGACAGGCTGGCGCTGCGCTATGATCCGGCCCTGCGCAAGGCGCTTCTGGAACAGGCCGCGAGCGGTGCTATACCCGACTATTGGTTGTTTTTTGAAGCGCTGCGCAACATTCCATGCGGCGCGATCAGGGGCGCAAACTCGGACGTTCTGAGCGCAGAAACACTGGCTGAGATGCACCGGCGGCATCCCGGTCTGATCTCGGCCGAAGTACCGGATCGTGGGCATGTTCCGTTCTTGAATGAGCCTCAATCTCTGGATGTCATCAAAAAGGTATTGAAGAACGCTGCATGAGCACAATTGAAATGATCGAAGCCGCGGCCATACGGCTTAATGGACATGTCCGCGAGACACCAATTCTGTCGTCGCCATTTCTTGACGCGATTGCCGGGCGCCGGATTTGGGTCAAGCCGGAATGCCTGCAACATACGGGCAGTTTCAAGTTTCGGGGAGCTTGGTCTGCCATATCCGCGCTGGACGAAGACACACGCCCGCGCGGCGTGATTGCATATTCTTCGGGCAATCACGCACAAGGCGTTGCGATGGCGGCGGCGAAACACGGTATTGCTTCGGTCATTGTCATGCCGTCGGACGCGCCACACCTGAAAATCGAAAACACCCGCGCGCTTGGAGGTGATGTCGTTCTTTACGACCGTGCAAACGAAAGCCGTGAAGAGATCGGGGAGACCATCGCCGCCGAACGCGGGCTGACTCTGATCCGGCCATATGACGAACCTCAGGTGATTGCCGGGCAAGGTACTACCGGCTTGGAAATCGCCAGACAGGCCGCGGAACTTGGGTTATCTCAGGCGGATGTTCTGGTCTGTTGCGGCGGTGGCGGCCTCACCTCTGGCATTGCACTGGCATTGGAAAAACACGCCCCCGACCTAAGGGCACGCCCGTGCGAACCGGAAGGGTTCGATGACGTCAAACGATCACTGGCGACGGGACGGATTCAGAACAACAACGCGGCATCAGGCAATATTTGCGATGCCATCCTGACACCGCAACCCGGCGACATCACCTTTCCCATCCTAAACCGTCTTTGCGGGCCCGGTATTTCGGTGACCGAAGAAGAGGCCCTGCGGGCTATGGCACTTGCTTTCCTGCGCCTCAAGATCGTGCTGGAGCCCGGCGGCGCAGTTGCATTGGCCTCGGCCCTGTTCCGGGGCGACGAGATTGAGGGCGACGACGTGATCGTGGTCACATCGGGTGGTAACGTCGATCCGGATGTTTTTGCCAGGGCGTTGGAATTCCTGACCTGACAGGCATCCCAAACCTGTGCAAGTTGCACCTGGAAAGCCGGGGCTGCAAGGACCTGAGTCATGATGATCGCTGATCTGGGCGACGTGAAACTGAATTACCGTGTCGATGGTGCGGCGGACGGCGCGCCACTGGTTTTTGCCAACTCATTGGGAACAAACCTGCACATATGGGACGCAGTGTTACCGCACCTGCCCAAAGGGTTGCGTATCATCCGGTATGACAAACGCGGGCATGGGCAATCCTCGGTTCCACCGGCGCCTTATTCTATGGGTGCCCTGATCCGCGATGCCGAGTCGCTGCTGGATCACCTGAAGGTTCGCGACTGCGTTTTTGTCGGCCTGTCCATTGGCGGGATGATCGCACAGGGGCTGGCCGTCAAACGTATGGATCAGATACGTGCGCAGGTTCTGTCGAACACCGCTGCCAAAATCGCCACACCCGCAGTCTGGCAGGATCGGATCGACGCTGTGCGTCGCGGCGGGATTGAAGCGGTGGCAGACGCCACGATGGAACGCTGGTTTTCCCGTGATTTCCGCGCAGCGCAAAACCACCTGCCATGGCGCGACATGATGATCAGCCAACCGCTTGACGGATATCTGGGCTGTTGCGCTGCCGTCGCCGGGACCGACTTCTATACACCCACAAGCGGCCTGCGCCTTCCCACGCTTGGCATCGCCGGAAGCGAGGACGGCTCGACCCCGCCCGATCTGGTGCGCGAAACTGTCGACCTGATCCCCGGATCGCGGTTCGAACTGATCCGCAGAGCTGGCCATTTGCCCTGCGTCGAGAAACCCGCAGAATACGCAGCAATCCTGACCCGGTTTCTGACCGATATCGGGCATATCTGAAGGAGAACAGCGATGGCGTCTTTCCTGTTGGTCCACGGCTCCTGCCACGGAGCCTGGTGCTGGCGCGACCTGATCCCCGCGCTGGAAGCTCTGGGACATTCGGCCCGGGCCATCGACTTGCCCAGCCATGGTGCAGATCCAACGCCGGTGTCCGAGGTGACGCTGGAAAATTGCCGCGATGCCGTTCTGAACGCCTGCACGCCCGATACGATTGTCGTGGGTCACTCGTGGGGCGGGTATCCGATCAGCGCCGCCGCCGAAGCTCGACCGGACGCCATGCGCGCCCTGATCTTTCTGTGCGCCTACGTGCCTCACGATGGCCTTTCGCTGGCAGAAATGCGCAGACGCGGCCCGCAGCAGACAATTGCCCACGCGATTGACAAATCGTCTGACGGGCTGTCTTACACCGTGTCGGTAGATGCCATCCCAAAGCTGTTCTACCACGATTGCCCGGACGATATCCTGCCTTACGCCTATGCGCGCCTGTGCCCACAGGCCATTCGCCCCCAGGAAACACCACTGCCGGTCGGCACGAATTTCAACGAAGTGCCCAAGGCCTATATCCGCACCACAGATGACCGAACGATCCCCGCGGAATATCAGGCGGACATGTGCGCGTTTATCCCGAAGGACCTGCGGCTAACCATCGACAGTTCGCATTCTCCGTTTTTCTCGCATCCACAGGAACTGGCCGGATTGCTGAGCGAATTGGCAAGCAAATTTGAGTGATGCAGCAGGTTGGACGTGAAACTCTGTCTTTCCACATTCAGTGACTGTGCCTAGGGTGCCACGAACAGATCACCCGCCCGAGTTCCATGCGCCTGCCATCACTCTTCATCCTCAGCATCGTCATGATCGACGCAATGGGCATTGGTCTGGTTATGCCGATCATGCCGCAACTGATTGTTGATGTGCAGGGCAGTTCGCTTGCCAATGCAGCGATCTGGGGCGGAGTGCTGAGTACCGCTTTTGCGGCGATGCAATTTATCTTTGGTCCAATCCTTGGAAACCTGTCCGACGCCTATGGCCGCAGAACTGTGCTGCTGCTGTCGCTGTTCGTCATGGCGCTTGATTATATGGTTATGGCAGTGGCGGGCAGTATCTGGCTGTTGCTGGCCGGTCGTATTGTCGGCGGTATTACCGCAGCCACGCATTCCACCGCCGCCGCGTTCATGGCGGATATTTCCGATCCCAAGGACAAGGCCGCAAACTTTGGCCTGTTGGGGGCGGCCTTTGGCGTCGGATTTGTGCTCGGACCAGTGATCGGCGGGTTGCTCAGCGAATATGGAACCCGTGCCCCGTTTTGGGCTGCGGCAGGTCTGGTGGCACTGATCTTTGCCATCGGCTGCTTCGTGATGCCTGAAACCGTGACCGACAAGACCCGGCGCGCCTTCAACCTGCGCCGCGCCAACCCGGTGAATTCGCTGCGCGCCATTGCTGCACTGCCCGGTATCCGACCTATGCTGTGGGTCTACTTTCTGTATTCGGTCTCAATCTACGTCTACCCCGCTATCTGGTCCTTTTTCACCACCGAGCGGTTCGGATGGTCCCCTCAGATGATCGGCCTGTCACTGGGCGTCTATGGGATCGGCATGGCCGTTGTGCAGGGCGGTCTGATCCGCCCCGCAATCCGATTGTGCGGAGAACGGGGTGCCATCATCTACGGGATGGGTTTTGAAATTCTTAGTTTCGCAATTCTGGCCTTTCTGACCAACGGGTTCATTGCGCTTTTGTTCATCCCAATCACCGCAATCGGGGCAATAGCCACACCGGCACTTCAGGCAATGATGTCCAAAGCGACACCAGATTCGCAGCAAGGAGAGTTGCAGGGCGTCCTCGCCGCGCTCAACGCGCTTTCGATGGTAATCTCGCCCCTGGTCATGACCAGCGTATTTGCGCAGTTCATTCGCCCCGACACACCGCTGTACCTGCCGGGTGCTCCTTTCCTGCTGGCACTGGCGCTGATGCTGGCCGGGTTCGTTTTGTTTCGCCGGTCCCCGCCTGTCGTGGCTTAACAACGACACTCACATGGCGGTTTCCGCCTTGCGATCAACGCTTTCCCACGCCACCGTGGGGCCAACGGGAATGAGGGAAAACATGCAAACAATCAAAGCCGCAGTCTGCCGGGCATTCGGCGAACCCCTGGTTATCGAAGAGGTTCAACTGGCGCCCCCCGGCACGGGCGAAGTCGAAGTGACGCTGGATGCAGTGGCCATATGCCATTCAGACATATCCTATGCCGAGGGTGCCTGGGGAGGGTTCCTGCCCGCCGTTTACGGACACGAAGCCGCAGGTGTGATCTCCGCAGTCGGAGAGGCCGCTGGGGACTTCAGGATTGGCGAGCCTGTGGTTGTGACGCTGATCCGCGCGTGCGGGTCCTGCCCCAGCTGTGCCGGAGGGCACCCGACAAATTGCGAAACACCGTACGACACCGTCAAAGGCCCGCTAAAAACGGCTGACGGTAGTCCTCTGGAACAGGCCATGGCCTGCGGCGCGTTTGCCGAAAAAGTTGTGGTGAGCCATCGGCAGATCGTCAGGATACCCGAAAGCCTGCCCAAAGACCTGGCCAGCCTTCTGTCTTGCGGGGTGATCACCGGGGTCGGCGCTGCTGTAAACGCCGCCAATTTGCGTCCGGGTCAGGATGTCGTTGTCATCGGTGCGGGTGGTGTTGGCCTGAACGCCATTCAGGGCGCACGGATCGCAGGAGCACGACGGATCGTGGCCGTCGACATGACTGAAGAAAAGCTGGAAATCGCGAAGGAGTTCGGCGCGACCCATGGCGTGCTGGCCAGCCTGAAAGAACCCTGGAAGGCAGCGTTCAAAGCCCTTGGCGGACGCGGTGCCGATGCGGTTCTGATTACGGTCGGTGCAATCGCCGCCTATGATCAGGCCCCGCGTTATCTTGGCCGCGGCGGTAAGGCCATCATGATCGGAATGCCGCATTCGGGCGGCATGGCCAGCTATGAACCGGTTGTTCTGGCAGCCCTCGGCCAGGGTGTTGTCGGCTCAAAAATGGGTGATGTGGTTATTCAGCGGGACATCCCCTGGATGATCGACCTCTACGAGCAGGGTCGGTTGAAACTGGACGAGCTGATCTCGGGCCGCTGGTCGCTGGATCAGATCAACGAGGCCATTGCCGATACCAAAACCGGATCTGCCAAGCGCAACGTGATCCTGTTCGACAGAACCTGATCTCCCGGCTCGGAGGAACTGAGATGAAACTGCAGGATCTCGACATCATCGTCACCGCCCCACCCGCTCCGGGTTGGGGGGGGCGATACTGGATATTGGTCAAACTGACGACAGACACCGGCATAACCGGTTGGGGCGAATGCTATGCCTCGTCCGTCGGACCTGAGGCGATGCGCCACGTCATCCGGGATGTGTTCGAACGGCACATGCTGGGCGAGAACCCCGAAAACATCGAGCTTATGTTCCGCCGTGCCTATTCCAGCGGCTTCACGCAGCGCCCCGACCTGACGGTGATGGGCGCATTCTCGGGGTTGGAGATCGCCTGTTGGGATATTCTGGGCAAGGATCACGACCGCCCGGTTTACGCCCTGTTGGGCGGCAAGGTGAACGAGCGAATTCGCTCCTACACTTACCTCTACCCTTTGCCGCATCACAATCTGACCGACTTCTGGACCTCTCCCGAACAAGCGGGTGAAACAGCCGCTGAAATGGTGCGACGCGGCTATACCGCTGTAAAATTCGACCCGGCGGGCCCTTATACAATCCGTGGCGGCCACATGCCCGCGTTGAGTGACATTTCCATGTCCGTCGCCTTTTGTAAGGCAATTCGCGAAGCGGTAGGGGACAAGGCCGACCTGCTGTTTGGCACACACGGTCAGTTCAACACGGCTGGTGCCATTAGGCTGGGACAGGCGCTGGAACCATATCAGCCCCTATGGTTCGAAGAACCCACGCCACCTGATATGATCGAAGACATGGCCCGTGTCGCCCGCAACGTCCGTATCCCCATCGCCACCGGAGAGCGCATGACAACGAAGGCCGAGTTTGGAGCCGTTCTGCGCGCCGGGGCTGCGGAAATCCTACAACCGGCGCTGGGGCGAGCCGGAGGAATCTGGGAGATGAAGAAAGTCGCCGCTATAGCAGAGATATTCAATGCTCAGATGGCGCCACATCTTTATGCAGGACCGGTCGAATGGGCCGCCAATATCCACCTGGCCGCGTCGATCCCGAACCTGCTGCTGCTGGAAACCATTGAAACCCCGTTCCACAACCAGCTGATCAAAGGTTCCATTCAGATAGAGGACGGCTTCGTGATCGCTCCGACAGCGCCGGGACTTGGGATCGATGTCGACGAAGACCTGGCCCGCGCGCACCCGTATGAAGGTCGCGGCTTGCACTTGCAGATGCAGGAAGAGCCCTGCGATTACGTTAATGGCAATGCTTTTCAGGGCGGTGCCCCTGCAACCGAGGGGTGACAACGCAGACGGGTTTGAGGCATATTGACCCAAGATTAACGGCACAACGGTCAAAACGTGACACTCCTAGAAACCGAACCTCAGGCACACACCTCGGACACACCATCAGAAATGAAAGAAAATGCAGCCCGCGCGGCTGCATTTCTCAAGACACTGGCGCATGAAGGGCGCCTGATGATCCTGTGCCACCTTGGGAATGGCGAGAAATCGGTAGGCCAGCTTGAGGATTTGCTGCAATTACGACAAGCCGCCGTCAGCCAAATGTTGGCCCGTCTGCGGGAGGAAGGATTTGTCACCACCCGAAGAGATGGCAAAACGATCTATTATTCGCTAAGCGATGGAAATGCAGCGCAGATGATCGGTCTGCTGTACGAGCTGTTTTGCGAGCCTGCCAGCTGATCACGCCTAATTGGACACGTAACCGGCGATCACCTGCATCAGCTTGAACGCGGTTGCCGCATCGTTTTCCACAACGGCCAGGAATTCTTCCTCACCGATCCTAAGGCAGGATAGTTGTGTTTCGGCCACCATGCTCAGCGCGCGTGGTTCTTTGCGGATCAGACCAAGTTCACCCACCAATGCGCCCGGCCCCACGGTGGTGATCAACTGATCGGGTCCATCTTCCTGTGGCAGGTACAGGCCTGCCTCTCCCTCCAGCACTACATAAGCGCCATCGGTGGGCTGATCATCTTTCAGGAACACCACCTGCCCAGGCTTGGCATCGAACCATTGCGCCCCAAAAGCCAGAAGGCGCAATTGCCTCCGGTCCAGACCTGAAAACAAGGGGGTCTGCTCCAGCGCGCGCAGTTTCCGCGCCAGATCTGCTGAAGATGCGCTGTCTTTTCCCACGTCTACCGGTCCTCCATCCGAGACGACACGACCTTGCCGGATTTCCACGAACATGTCGAATACGTCCGGGTTTTCGAACTGGTCATTGAGGTAGAACACCGTGGCATCCGGCAGCAACTCGCGCAGCTTCTTGTAAACCGATACCTGCGTTTTCATGTCGTAACTGGCCAATGCCTGCTCCAGGATCAGGATATCTGGCTTCTTGATTGTCGCGCGGGTAAACGCCAGCGGTTCGGCAAAAACCGCCGGAAGGCTCTGCCCACCCAAAGCAACCGGAATGTCATAAATCAGCTCGACCACCAAAGGACGCGCGCCGTTCTCCTCCAACACGTCGACAATGACCTTGCGGGCCTCATCCGATCGCGCGCCGCCTATCTGGCTGACCTTGCCGAACAGCGCGTTTTCCATGACCGTCAATCCAGGCGCGAAATCTTCCGGATCCAGCGGAACAAATGCGTCCTTGAGGCTTTCCAACAGCTTATCCGAATGACTCTGCCTCAGTTCCAGAATGCGGTCTTTCAGCTCATCCGTGAAAGCCGGGCCAATCTGCTCAGCCGAGACGACGAAAGGCACGGCCAACATACTGGCCAGCTGTTCGTCATCCAGCCCTGATGTTCCCTCTTTGCGGGTCTGTTCAACCAGCTCCACAGCTGCCTCATAAGTCTTTGCATCAAGACCCAGCTTGCGGAACAACGGATGGTCGGTTCCGTCGAACCCGAAGATCTGTCGCAGCATCTCGATCACGTCACGGGTCAGGGCGATCAGCGTCTCATCCAGCCCCAGCTCTCGCAACTGCATGAGGAAAACCTTCTGCCGGGCAAGCAACGCCTGCGTCACCGGCACGCGGGGCGTCGCAAAAAGCAGGTTCTCGGCAACAGGCAGCGCCGGGTTGTAAGCATTCCGGTCGAATATCAGCGCCTGCTGCTCAAGACCCGCGTCATGGACCGCCTGCCGCACAAGCGGGCGCAGCTCGACCAGTTTCCTTGCCAGTTCGCAGTGTTCGGTCGCAACAAAGCTTTGTTCGGCACCGCGCCGAAACAAGGCTGCACCAGACCCCATTCCATCAATCAGCTGCAACCACCAGTCGCGCAACGCCGTCGCGTCTTCAAACCCGGCCAGCGCCGGGTCAAGCCATTCCACCCTGAACGGATCCATGCTGTTTCCAGCCCGCAAAGTCTCGGCAAAATCAGGGTCGTCTGAGGATTCAGCCAAGGGTTTGAATCGCATCGGCATCATCACGTTGTCACCCAACGTTCCCTGAAACATGACCGGGCGGGACGTTGCGTACCCGATACGCGCGGCCACAACGCCCTGATGCAGATCTGCCAGGTTCAGATCCCCAACCTGAACCGTGCCGGCAGCGGGCAAAATCTCGCGGGTCAGCAGCTCACCCATGGCGCGCCGATCCTCTTCGCTGGGTGCGGCGATACCAATCGTCTTGCCACCGGGAAAAGTAAGATTCAGATCATCCAGCACCTGATTTCCGTCCATGTCGCGAACTGAAACGTGATTCAACACGATATCGCCGCTCAGGTGGGGGCGCTCTGCTAGTTCGCCCTCGAACAGCACTTCATCCTTCAATCCGGCCGGATCGAAACGGTCAACGACGATTTCCCAGCGCAACGACATGTCCTGGGTTTGGTTGTAATAGGTCAACAGCTCTTTCCAGGGTGAGCTCAGATCCTTGTACGCCGCTAGCGCGGCAACCAATGCCCCCAGCGAAACCGAACCCTGCAACACCAGAAGGCCACCAATCAGGTAGAACATGAATGGTGTCAGCTGCGAGATGAAGTTGTTTATGAACTTCATAAAGAACTTCTTCTGGTAAATCTCAAAGCGGATCGTGAAAAGCCGCCCCAATTGATCGGAAACCATAGCCCTGCGATAGCGCCAACCGCCATTGCTGCGTAGGGTTGACGCCCCTGCCGCGTTTTCGCCGATCTGGGCAGCCAACGCCCGTACTTCCTGAATGCGTTTCTTGTTCAACAGGTTGATCTGACGTTGTAATTTGGGGATTAACCAGGCCTGTACCGGGATCAGGGCGACAGCGGCCAGCCCGAACCAAAAGCTTTGCAAGAACAAGAAAGAAAGGATGGTGATCATCTGACCGGCTTGCAGAACCGGCTGGCTGATCGCATCGCCCATCAGCCCCCCCATTGGTTCGCTTTCAGCCGTGATCATCGAGACCATTTCGCCTTGGCTGACCCGTTCGAAATAGGGTTGCGGAAAAAGAAGCGCGCGGCTGACCAGCTGATACCGAAACCGTCGCAGCATGCGTTCGCTCAGCACACCCTTCATGGTGTTGATGCGCATTTTCATCAGCCCGTGCGCCAACACGGCAACAAGGAAAGCAAAGCACAAGATGATCAGGAAATTCGTCTGTGAAAGCGTATAGCCCCAGACATCCACTTCGGCCGTTGTCGAACCGATTGCGTCGTTGATGATACGCTTGGGCAACTCCAGCGTAAGATAGAGCAACGGAAACAACGTCGCCGTCACAGCCAGCAGGATCAGCTGATCACGTTTGGAGTATTTCCAGATAAAGCGGAAAATCGTGCGTTCTATGGAACCTGCCCCTACTGCTGGCCGATAACACGGCCCGGACGCCGTGCGCCCAAATTCAACAGTTTGAATTTACTGCCATACTGACACGTTATGCAAATTTTTTCCCTCCTGAGAATTTTCTTTATCTTATGTGAACTAGTTCATTTACGCATGGCCGTGTTATTGCCTAAAGTCGGTTTTGAACGATATCGGGAGGGTTCTTTTGACTGCCAGTATTGGCGCAGTGCTACTTATGCTTTGCCTTTTACAGATTAAGCATATGTTCGCTGACTACTACCTCCAGACACCGAAGATGCTCTCTGGCAGAGGCGAGTATTTTCACTTGGGACGCGCGCAGCACGCAGCAGTTCATGTTGCGGGCTCTGTCATCGTGTTTGCCGCTTTCGGCGCGCCGCTGTTGTTTATCCTGATTGTCGAATTGCTTGAATGGGTCATTCACTTCAATATCGATTTCGTGAAAGCCAGCTATTCAGACAAGAAACAACTTGAGCCCACGCAGGCCGCATTCTGGCGTGCGGCTGGGCTGGATCAGTGCCTGCACAACCTGACCTATGTGGCGATGGTCTGGGCCTGGGTCACCTTCGCGGCAACGTAACTAACATCAGGGTATACTGTCCGTTTCGCAGCCTGGAAGCTATGCGCCGATCCTTCGGTCGGTCATAGCGAGGTAAGCTGTAAACCTGCCCCGCTCGACTTTGATTGTTGCAAAAACCCGACTAGCCCAGAACCGAAAAACTGCTTTCCTCATTGATCGGGCGCTTGCGTGAGTAAAAGCCCACGTCGATGGTGCGTTTGATATAAGGCAGTTCAAATTGCAGTGGTTCCGCGTCGTGGTCCGCTCCGCCTTCGCAATACGCGATCAGGGCCGCCATCATCTTACCCGCAATCGGTGCATTCTTGTACTGGTTCCCGCTGGACCCGCAGGCCATGTAAAACCCCGGCAAGCTGGATTTGTCATAGATCGGAATCCAGTCAGTAGAGGCATCGTAAAGGTCAACCACGCCCCGCGTTTTTGATGGAATACCAAGGCTGGGTACACGCTGCGCGTATCGCATGGCCTGTGTGGTCCATTGGTCCGTGAACTCTCGGTTATAGGTGACATCATCCTCGCACCATTGATGCGGATCGCATTCCGGGTCCTCAGATCCCACAAGGATGTGATTGCCGTGTTCCGGGCGGCAATAGCAGGCGATGTCGCTGTCCGAGACGATGGTTCCGTCGTTTTCAAAGTCGAACCCCTCCGGGGCAGGGACATGCACGACCTCTTGCCGCAGGGGGCGGGTTTTGATGGTCATGTCGTCCAGAACGCCTGCCATCCCATTGATGATAGCCGAGCCCGGCCCGGCCACGTTCACGACAACCCTTGCGCGGATTTCTTCGCCCGAGGCCAGCTTGACTCCGGAAACGCGACCATCTTCGGTCAGGATCTCGGTAACTTCGGCACTGGTGCGGACCTCGGCCCCGTGCTGTTTGGCAG
Source organism: Ruegeria sp. N10 (assembly GCF_056531545.1). Lineage (NCBI taxonomy): Bacteria > Pseudomonadati > Pseudomonadota > Alphaproteobacteria > Rhodobacterales > Roseobacteraceae > Ruegeria > Ruegeria sp. N10. The sequence continues at coordinate 103,152 of NZ_JBQFLY010000011.1, forward strand.
CATCCATCAGGTTTTGCGCCGACAAGGCCGGGTCGGTGACATATCCCGCCTGCGGCCAGTACACTCCACCCGTCATCTTTCGCCCGTTGGGCTGGCCGAATTCCGGGTCATCCATGCGGCGCGCCGGGGCAAAGCTGTCCAACGAATAAACCGGCAGGCGTTCAACCACTTTTTCCCCCGACCATTCTTCGAACGGGCAATCCAGTTCTGATGAATTGCGCATGTGCTTTTCCAGCATCCCGTTCGCCTCGGTCTTCATGACCAGGCAGCCGGTTTCCCTGAACTGAGCCAGATTGGCCCCCTCTGGCAGTCCAAGATAGTCAGCCCAGTCGCGCCAGTAATGATAGCCTTCCCAGGCAAACGCCGTTCCGTCAAAGGTGGAATAATGCATCCGGATGATCGCGCAGGACCCGGCGGTTGAACCGTGCCCAACCTGTGCGTTACGATCCAGAGACAGGGTTTTCCAGCCCACCTTGGACATTTCGAACGCAATGGCCGCGCCGATCACACCTGTGCCAATGATGATTGCGTCTGGTTGACTCATGTCGGGTCTCCTTTCCAGTAGCGCCGGGAATATGCGCTGAATTCTTCAACTTCTTCGGGTTTCGGTTCAACGCCCGTAAAGGCGTATAGGTAATGCGGCACCATCGAGATCCGCGTCTCGAAGGGTTCGTTCAATTGTGCCAGATCATATCCGATCTGCATGTAATACAGCACGCGCGCACGCGTTTCGGACTCGATCTCGGAATAGCCGTATCTGGCGAACATCGCGTGCAAAGCTTCAAGTCGCCGTGTGTCTGACTGGTCCAGCGCACGGCGTACTTTGCCCGATTTACGCGCCCAGTCGCGCACGGCAAAATCCAATGCGGTGTCAAACAAGTCCGTGTTGACCACACAACGATGCACATTGCAGACCGCGCCCGTTATCGTTTCGGCTGGTGCTTCGGCCTGTTTTACAAGCGCAACCGTATTGGTCGCCTGCCACCGCGCCAGCAGTGCATCCAAAAGTTCCTGTCTGGACTTGAAGTACCAGTAGAAGGATGAACGTGACACGGCCATCCGCTCGGCCAGGTTAAGAACCTTGATCTGGTCCACCCCGTCCGAAATCAGCACGTCCATCGCTACGTTCAGCCAATCGTCTCGGGTGACCTTGATATTGCCGATCAGGGGCTCGGCCTCGGGATCATCGCGGTGAAGGATAGGTTTGTTGTTCATTCAACTCTCCGGTGGCGCCCCGCCCTCTGCGGTGCGACGTGCGATAAAGTCCTGCAAGGCACCAAAACGATCATTGTCTATGGCAGGGGCCTTGAAATCGTTCAAGATACCCTGCCAAACCCCCGTTGCACGTTGGTTGGCATCTGTTGAACCGCGCTCGGTCCATGTGCCGAAATTGGCGTAGTCATGGACATGCGGTTGATAGAACTCGGTGGTGTAGCGCTCCATCGTCTGGGGGCAAGCAAAGAAATGGCCGCCGGGCGCGACCTCACTTAAAGCGGTATCAAAGCCAATCTCGGCGGACCCCGCCTGCGCGCCCGCGCAAAGCTCGGCCACCATATTCAGCACCTCGGCATCGCAGACCAGCTTTTCGAAGGATACGGTCAATCCCCCTTCCAGCCAGCCCGCGGAATGAATGATCACAGTCGCCCCGGCCATCAGGCAACCCCAAAGGCCAAACTGGTTCTCATTCGCCGCTTGCACGTCGTTGCTGTTTGACGCTGACCCTGCCGCCGACCGCCAGGGCAGGCCAAGGTGACGGGCCAACTGGCCCGCAGCAAGTGACGCCTGAAAATGCGAGGGCGTCCCGAATGCAGGCGCGCCGGATTTCATGTCCACATTGCTGGTGAACGTGCCATAACACACCGGAGCGCCCGGTCTGGCCAGCTGCGCCAAGGTCAGCGCGGCCAGCGTCTCGGCATGGGACAGGGTGATTGCCCCGGCCACGGTGATCGGCGCCATCGCCCCCATCAGGGTGAACGGTGTGATGATCGACATCTGACCGTGGCGCGCAAAGTCGATCAGCCCTTGCGCCATGGGAATATCCAACGTGCGCGGGCTGTTTGTGTTGATGATCGTGTAACAATGCGCATTGCCCCGAAACTCATCATCCGACAGACCGCGCGCCGTGGACAGCATCTCAAAGCAATCCATGACCTGCGGCGTGCCGCGCGAGAAGAGGAACGGAAACTTGTCGGTCAGTTCCATCTGCGCTTGTGTCGTGAAGTAGTGGCGCAAATGCGTCGGTACATCCTGAGGTTCAACTTGAGGCGAGATCATCTGGAACACATCGAAATGATGGGTGAGCTTCAGAAACTCCAGATAATCCTGACTGGTCGCCGGGCGACGGCCACGCTCAAGATCGGTTGCGTTCGGCGCGCCTGCCCCCGGTTGAAAAACCAGCGAACCCAGTTCCAGAGTGAAATCCCGATGCCGCGAACCGGCGCGACAAGCGATAGATTTGGGGGCCGAGGCAACGGCAGCCTCAACCATCTCGCGCCCGATAAAGACCATTTCACTGCCTTCATCCACACGCGCGCCACCCTGCTTGAACAGCTTGCGCGCCTCGGGAAGCAGGGTCTTTACACCCAACTCCTCGAGCGTACGCAACGCTGTCTCGTGCATGTCCGCGATCCGGTCAGCCGGGAACACCTCCATCAAAGGGAAAGGGTTCCTGAGCTGGCGATAGTTCACATCGCGGCTGGGCTGCGGGGCAGCCGCGCCCCCTCGCCTTCGGCGTCGTCGGTCCGGAGCCGTCATGATCAGCCCCGCATCGCTTTGCCCTGAGGGTCGTAGGGCGACGGTGCAATTACCCGCGCCGGACATTCCACCCCTACGACATGGACAGACAGTTCCGTACCCGGGTCCACCTTGTCACGGTCAATCAAGGCCATTGCCAACGACTTGCCGGTATAGTGCCCGTAACCGCCTGAGGTCACAAAACCCACGCGTTCACCATTGGCCCAGACCGGCTCATACCCGCTGGCATCGGCGTCCAACGCATCGATTTCCAGTGTCACCTGCACCTGCGCCGGGCCATTGCCATCCCGTTCGGCCAGAGCGGCCTTCTTGCCGATGAAATCCTTGTCCCAGTCGATCCAGCGATCCATGCCGGTCATGCCGGGTGTGTAAGCCTGCGTGAACTCTGCCGACCAGATGCCAAAGCTTTTCTCAAGCCGGGTTGATAGCATCGCATTGAAACCGCACTCGCGGATACCCTCTTCTGCACCGGCTTCCAGCAAAATGCGGCGCAGCTTGATGTGATCGCCATAGCGGCAGTTGATTTCATACCCTTTTTCGCCGGTCACCGACATACGAGCCACGCGGGCACGGACGAGACCGATGTCGAAATCACCGCAGCCCATGAATTTCAGACCCGAGATATCCTGTTCGGCCAATTTTTCGACCACCGCCTGCGATTTTGGTCCGACCACGGCGAACCCGCAATACTCCTCTCCCAGGTCGCGGACAGTGACCCCATCCGTCATATGATCGTTGAACCATCGCATATGCCAGGCGCGCAGGTAATAGCTGCCCATGATCCACCAGGTGCCATCGCCCCAGTTCAACACGGTCAGATCGCCTTTGAGCCGCCCGTCCTCGCCCAGCATCGGCGCCAGTTTGGCACGACCCGGGGCGGGCAGTTTCGATGCCATAACGTTATCCAGCCACGCTTTGGCATTTGGGCCCGAAACCTCAAAGCGGGAAAAACCCGTGATATCCATCAGGCCCACGCCCTCACGGATGGTCCTGCATTCAGCGGCCACGATGTCGTGCGCGTTCGAACGTTTGAGCGTTGGCGTTTCCTCGAACCCTTTGAGCGCGAAATACAGCGGCACCTCCAGATCCCAGCTGACACCCCATTTGCATCCGGCCTCGGTCATCGCGTCATGCGCCGGAGCCATCTTCAGCGGGCGACCCGCAGGCAATTGCTCGTTCGGGTAGGTCATCACAAAGCGGCGCGAATAGAACTGGCCAGTGGTTTCACGGATATACCGCTTGTTCTGTGCGAAATCACCATAGCGCGCCACATCCATCGGCCAGGCGTCCGCTTCAGGCTCGCCGTGGATCATCCATTCGGCCAGTGTTTTCCCAACGCCACCACCTTGCAGGAACCCGGCCATCACCGCGCAGGCGGTCCAATAGCCGCGCTTGCCCGGAACCGGACCAACCAGCGGGTTACCATCCGGCGAGAACGTGAACGCACCATTGACCCATGTCTTGATGCCCACGTTCTGGATTGACGGATACCGCTCAAAGCCCAATGTCAGTTCGTTCTCGATCCGGTCAAGCTGTTCCTGAAACAGTTCCTCGCCATAGTTCCACGGTGCACCATCCATCGCCCAGTGTTCATGATCGACCTCGTAGATCCCCACCAGAACGCCCTTCTGGTCCTGCCGCATATAAGTGAATCCTTCGAGGTCCACAGTCATCGGCATCTCGAAATCCGCCTGTGCCACTTCGGGCACAGTGTCTGTGATCAGATAGTGGTGCTTCAACGGCGAGACTGGCAGCTCTACCCCGGCCATACGCCCAACCTGCTTGGCCCAGAGCCCGGCCGCGTTGACCACATGTTCACAGGTGATCGTGCCCTTATCGGTCACAACCTGCCAACCATCATCTGTCTGAATCAGCTCTTCGACCTTGGTTTCCTCGAAATATTCGGCACCACGTTTTCTGGCCGCAGTCGCATAAGCCTGAACAGTGCCTGTCGTATCGATATACCCTTCGCGATCCGCCCACATCGCGCCCAAAACACCGTCGGTTGACATGATTGGGCAGCGTCTCTGTGCCTCTTGCGGGGTCAGCAGCTCGCAATCATCAATGCCGATTGACTGGAAGATGCGGTAATTGGCCTGCAACCACTCCCAGCGTTCAGGCGTACCGGCCAGCGTCAGACCACCGGTCATGTGCAAACCGATATTCTGGCCCGATTCTTTTTCGATCTCACTCAGTAGGTCAATTGTGTAGGCCTGCAACGAGGCCATGTTTGGATCCGCGTTCAGGGCATGGATGCCGCCCGCTGCATGCCAGGACGATCCCGATGCCAGCCGCCGCCTTTCCAGCATGACCACATCCGACCAGCCGAATTTGGCCAGATGATACAGAACCGAAGCACCAACGACGCCCCCTCCAATGACCACTACGCGATATTGGGATTTCATCCCGACCTCCCTGAACAGAATCTTGGAAGACGCTAGTAGCACTGTTCAGTTCTGTCTAGACATTTCTGTACAGTGCGGAATGCGAGAACTCTGCCGAATGCTTTGCAAACCTAAAGCTGCGCGCTTGGGCGGGCTTTCACGCTTTCAAACCAGACCTGCGTGTTCGTATTGCCGTCCGGTATCCGCATCTTTATGACGCGCGCGAAATCGACAAAAACAAAAGTGGATATATCCGCCAGAGTGAATACATCGCTAGCGACATACGCGCTTTGCATCAGCCGCGCCTCCAGCAGCTCGAAAAACGACGCAACCCGCTCGCGCCCACGTAGCGCCAGCTCAGGGATCTGCGCATGGTTAACAGGGCCGGGAATAGCACGGTCTTTGAACGCCGGGTGGCTGTTGCGCAAAGCCTCAGCGATGGGCGCACCGCCCTGCTGCTCGGCAATTGCGTTCCACATCAAGACCAACCCTTTTTCATCAGCGGTACGGCCCATTAAGGACGGCTCGGGGAAACGCGCTTCAAGATACGCGGCGATGCCAAGATTTTCGGTCAGGACTGCGCCTTCATCCGTTACCAGAACCGGGATTGTGGCCCGGGGGTTCACTGCACGAAACTCAGCGCTCAACTGCGTGCCCTTAGCAATCGAGATTTCGTGCGTTTCGATGTCCAACCCTTTTTCCGCGATGAACATGCGAGCACGGCGCGGGTTTGGGGCTGTAGAGCAATCGTAGAATATCATGCGGGCCCCTTCTTTCTGATCAGCGCCGATAGATGAAACAGCGCCCTTCGACGGCACAATCGGGCAACGGCATTTCCTCCAGCCGCTCGAAATACATCCGGTCGCTTGATACCATTAATCCACCCGGTGCCAGCAAGGACTCGATCAACGGGGAAACAAGCCGAGCAAAGATGTCGTTCTTTTCGCGATTATGCCCTCCAAGGTCTGCATGGATCAGGCTTGCCGTCGGCCCAAACCTGTCGACCGCCGCTGGCAGCGTCTCGCGCACATCTCCCAAGATCACCCGATCCTCGGGCGGGGTTGAATCGGGGTGCGAAGCCACCGCGCGTTCGAACACAAAGACAGGGCGTCCATCGATGTGCTGCACAAGATGATGATAGGTGCGCCCATTGCCCAGACCCAGTTCAAACACCGGACCTGCCATGCCTGCCGTTTGCGCAATCGCGTGATCCAGACAGGCGCGCTGTGACACCATTCGATCGATAAACAAGTCCAGACGGCTTTGATTCTTGGACACCGGTAAATATCTCCTTGATACCAATCGAAAGCATAGATGCCCCCGACGCCGCCTTAGATGACAAATTCTCAAGACTTTGTGTAGCGACGAAGCCCAAAGTTTCACATTTTCGCGACATTTCAGCCCAAGAACGGGTTTGACTAGACAGGCGGAACCGCGCGACACTGGCGAAAAAATCACGGGGAGTTGAAACGACCGATGTCACCAAGCGGCCAAACGGTTGGAAAGCCTGCATGAGCGCGTTGTTGTGCGTCAGAGACCTCAGCATCGGCTTTGGTGCGGGAAGTTCCGTGGTCGCGGATGTGAACTTTGATGTCAAACCAGGGGAAACCTTGGCGCTGGTCGGTGAATCGGGATCGGGAAAAACCATCACGTGCCGGGCCGTCTTGCGGATTCTGCCGCGAACGGCCCAGATACGCAGCGGCACGATAACTTTGAATGATTCCAAGGGCACATGTAACCTGACAGCGGTCACCGAACGGGAAATGCGCGGCATTCGTGGCAATCGCGTTTCGATGATCTTTCAGGAACCAATGCGATCACTGTCACCTCTGCACAAGATTGGTAATCAGGTCAGTGAAGTCCTGTGGCTGCATCGTGGGCTTTCCGAGTCTGAAGCGCGAAAAAAGGTCCTGACGCAGTTCGAGCGCGTGGGCTTTCCAGATCCGCAGCGCGCCTATGACTCCTACCCGTTCGAGCTGTCGGGCGGAATGCGCCAACGCGCCATGATTGCGATGGCCATGGTATCCAAACCCGAGTTGCTGATCGCAGACGAGCCAACCACCGCGCTGGATGTGACCACTCAGGCTCAGGTTCTGGGGCTGATCAAGGAATTGCAGCGCGAGACTGGCATGGCGCTTATTCTGGTGACCCATGATCTGGGCGTGGTTGCCAACATGGCCAAACAGGTTGTGGTCATGCACAAGGGCCGCATCATGGAGGCTGGCCCGGCCGCACCAATCCTGACCTCCCCGGCGCATCCATATACCAAACAACTGTTTGATGCTGCGCCGGAAATTCCAGATCAGGCTGCTGTGGGCATACCGATGCCGGACGACGATCTGATCCTTCAGATGAAGGGCGTCTCAAAGACCTACTCGATGCGGTCCAGCAAAGGGTGGCAGGCCGACAAGGAAATCTATGCGTGCAAAGGGGTCGATCTGAATCTTGCACGTGGCAAGACGCTGGCCATTGTTGGTGAAAGCGGATCAGGTAAAACGACAGCCGCGCGGATCGCGTTGGGTGCGGAACTGCCCGATCCCGGCGGAGAAGTCCTGTTTCGCACCGCGCCGAATGCCGATCCCGTCACGGTGCACAACATGACCCGCGCCCAGCGCACGGCGTTTCAGCGCAATGCGCAGATGGTGTTTCAGGATCCCTACAGCTCGCTCAGCCCGCGGATGCGCATTCAGGACGCGATGACTGAGCCGCTGGAAATTCACCGCATCGGAACAACCGCCGAGCAGCGCGACAAGGCCGCCGAGATGTTGCAGCGCGTCGGCCTGACAGCCGACATGCTGAAACGCTATCCACACGCCTTTTCGGGGGGGCAGCGGCAACGTCTGTCGATAGCCCGCGCCATGATGCTCGACCCGCAGCTCATCGTGTGTGACGAACCCACCTCGGCGCTGGACGTATCGGTACAAGAGCAGATTCTGACCCTGTTGGAAAATCTGCAGGAAAGCCTGAACCTGTCCTATCTGTTCATCTCGCACGATCTGGCTGTGGTCGCGCGGATCGCCGACGAAGTTGCCGTGATGCGTCGCGGCCTGATCGTCGAGCAAGCACCACCCGAAACTCTTTTCTACAATCCGCGCCACCCCTACACCAAAGCGCTGATTGCCGCTCAACCCGAACCCGACATCAATCGCCCGATCGACCTGCAAGTGGTTTCCTTGGGCGCCGGCGCGCCGGACAGTTGGGATGAAGCCTTTCGTTTCTCGGACACCGTGATACCCTCATTGGTGGAATTGGAACCGGGCCATAAGGTACGTTGCCATGTTTAAGACCACTCGCCCCCTGATCCTGACCGCTTCGCTGGCGCTCATCGGGATGCTGCCCGCCACGGCAGAGACAATTCCGACGCCGCAGGAAAGCGTGTTCTGGAACGCGGAAGTAGAAGCGGGCAATCTGCCACCCGTTCAGGAGCGCCTGCCAGCGGACCCGCTGATTGTAGATCTGGCAGCAAAGGGTCGCGAGTTCGGCAAACAGGGCGGCACCCTGCGCACCATGATCACGCGGTCCAAAGATATTCGCCAGATGGTTGTCTATGGCTATGCCCGGCTGGTCGGATTCGACCAGAACTATGAGATTATCCCCGATTTGCTGGCGTCGTTTGAAAACGAAGACGGCCGCAAGTTCACCCTGAAACTGCGCGAAGGGCACAAATGGTCAGACGGTTCTCCGTTTACGTCGGAAGATTTCCGCTATTGGTGGGAAGACGTTGCCAACAACAAATTGCTCAGCCCGTCAGGCCCGCCGGATTTTCTGATTGTCGAAGGCAAATCACCCACCGTTACCTTCCCGGATGAAACCACGGTAATTTTCGAATGGGAGGACCCTAACCCGGGTTTTCTACAATCGCTGGCTCAGGCACGACCACCCTTTATCTATCGCCCAGCAGCTTTCCTGAAACGATATCACGAGAAATATGCCGACCCCGAGGAACTTGCCTTTCTGGTCGACGATGCCCGCGTCAAAAGCTGGGCCGCGCTGCACAACAAGCTCGACAACCTGTACAAGTTTGACAATCACGAATTGCCCACGTTGCAGCCGTGGCTGAACGCAAGTTCCGGCAAGAAAATCCGCCACAATTTCGTACGTAACCCCTATTACCACCGTATCGACAGCCAAGGGGTTCAACTGCCCTATATCGACGTGGTCGAGATGGAGATCGTTGCCCCCGGTCTGGTCGCTGCCAAAACCAATGCAGGGGAAAGCGACCTGCAAGGCCGGGGTCTGGATTTCCGCGACGCTTCGATCCTGAAAAAAGGCGAAGCGCAAGGCGGCTACAAGACATTGCTGTGGAAAACCGGCGTTGCGTCGCAAATCGCGATCTATCCGAACCTCAATTTCGAGGATGACGTCTGGCGCGATGTGCTGCGTGACGTCCGTGTACGGCGCGCCCTGTCCGTTGCCATCGACCGCGAGACAATCAACCAGGCTTTGTATTTCAAGCTTGCGCATCCCGGCGCAATGTCGGTTCTGCCTGCCTCGCCCTTTTATGATGAGAAGAATGCCACCGCATGGGCCGGTTACGATGTCGGCCAGGCCAATGCGTTGTTGGATGAGGTCGGCCTGACCAAGCGCGACAAGAACGGTGTCCGTCTGTTACCGGATGGCCGCCCTATGGAACTGGTGATCGAAACTGCTGGTGAGCGGCAAGAGGTTGAAAACGCCTTGCAAATCGTCACCGACACCTGGCGTGAGATCGGGGTCAAGCTGGTCATGCGCCCATTGGATCGCGATATCCTGCGCAACCGGGTGTTTGCCGGCAACTCGATGGCATCGGTCTGGTATGGATGGGATGACGGCATCCCGCAGGCACACACGTCTCCAACCTATCTGGCACCCACCGATCAGGTATTCCTGGCCTGGCCAAAATGGGGCCAGTTCTACCAGACAGGTGGTGAAGCCGGGGAAGCCCCCGACATGCCCGAGGCAGAACGTCTGATGCAACTGGCCCATAACTGGGAGGTCGCCACAACGGACGACGAACGCAAGGAAATCTGGACGGAAATGCTTAAAATCCACGCCGATCAGCTTTATGCCATTGGTATCCTGAATGGAGCACCCCAACCCATTGTCGTGTCGAACCGTCTGCGCAATGTGCCGGAACAGGCCATGTGGGCATGGGAGCCCGGTGCGCATTTCGGCGTTCACCGCCCGGACGAGTTCTTTTTCGCCGACTAAGCAGGAGCAGCTAAATGGTCATGCTGCGCTATGCGGTGTATCGCTTTTTCACGATGCTGCTGACATTGTTGGTGGTCTCGGTCCTGATCTTCATAATCATCAACCTGCCGCCCGGTGATTACCTGAGCAACCAGATTGCCGAGCTTCAGGCCTCGGGCCAGTCAGCGGGTGTCGCCAAGGCCGAGTTTCTGCGCGCCGAGTACGCTCTGGATCGCCCTATGTGGGAACAGTACCTGATCTGGATAGGCTTCTGGCCGGGACCACACGGATTTTCAGGTCTGATCCAAGGCAATTACGGCTGGTCCTTTGAGTTCGACCGGCCTGTATCGGAAATCGTAGGCGACACGCTTTGGTTGACGGTCGTCGTCAACCTTGCCGCGATCCTGTTTGTATATGCCGTTGCCCTTCCCCTGGGTGTTATTGCTGCGGCGCGATCACGGACGTGGATTGATTATACCTCGGCCTTTGTGGGTTATCTGGGGTTGGCGACCCCAAACTTCCTGCTGGCCTTGATCTTGTTCTACTACGGGCATCGGTATTTCAACCTGCCTATCGGCGGTCTGATGGACCCCCAATTCGAAGGTCAGCCGCTGAGTTGGGACAAGATGAAATCCATTCTCATCCACCTGATCGTTCCGACTTTTGTCATCGGAACCTCGGGCGCATCGGCGATGATGCAGCGCCTGCGGGCAAATATGCTCGACGAACTGGGGAAGCCCTATGTGGAAACGGCCATTGCCAAGGGCATGGCCCCGTCGCGGATGCTAACAAAATATCCGTTGCGCGTGGCATTCAACCCGTTCGTTGCGGACATCGGTAACCTTCTGCCATCAATGGTGTCAGGATCGGTTCTGGTTTCAGTCGTTCTGGGCTTGCAAACCATCGGGCCGACTTTGCTGACAGCACTGAAAACGCAGGATCAATTCCTGTCCGCATTCATCCTGATGTTTGTCGCGCTGCTGACGCTTATCGGCACGATGATCTCGGATATTCTGCTGGTCATGCTGGATCCCCGCATACGGTATGAGGGGCGCGAAGCATGACCGAACGTCCTGACAATCGCTACGTCGATGACGCGCCTTTTGATCCGCAGGCATCGATACAGCAACTGGAACGCGCCGATCTGGATGCCCCAAACTGGGTGTTGGTCTGGCGCAAGTTCCGCACACATAAGCTGGGCCTGATCTCGGGTATCTTCCTGCTGCTGTGCTACCTGATGCTGCCGTTTGCCGGTTTCATCGCGCCGTATGGCCCTAATGACCGGAACGGAGAGCATCTGTACGCGCCACCACAATCCGTGAACTGGTTTTACGACGGCGCTTTTATCGGCCCCCATGTTTTTCCAATCGTCGCCGAGGCGGATCTGGAAACCTTCCAGTGGAAGTTCGTCCCTGACACTGATGACCCGCGCCCGATCCGGTTCTTCTGTGAAGGATCCGAATATCGACTTGCAGGTTTTATCAAGACAGATACGCATCTTTTCTGCGCGCCGGATGGTGCCACTTTGTTCCTGTGGGGTTCCGACAGGTTGGGGCGCGATATCTTCAGCCGCATCCTCTATGGCGCGCAGTTGTCGCTGACCGTGGGTCTGATCGGTATTTCGGTATCGTTCTTTCTGGGTATCCTGTTCGGTTCGATGGCGGGTTATTTCGGTGGGCGCATCGACTGGGTCATCAACCGGGTCATCGAAATCCTGCGCTCGCTGCCGGAATTGCCGCTGTGGCTGGCACTGTCTGCCGCCGTGCCTTCGAATTGGAGCCCGGTTGCCGTATTCTTCATCATTTCGATCATCCTCGGTATCCTCGACTGGCCCGGGCTGGCGCGTTCGGTCCGTGCCAAGTTCCTGTCCCTGCGCGAGGAAGAATACGTGCGGGCCGCAGAAATGATGGGCGCAAGCTCGGGCCGGGTGATCCGCAAGCACTTGTTGCCGAATTTCATGTCTCATTTGATTGCATCTGCCACCCTGTCGATCCCGGCAATGATCCTTGGGGAAACCGCGCTGAGCTTTCTTGGCCTGGGCCTTCGTGCACCAGCGGTCAGTTGGGGTGTGATGCTGAATGACGCGCAGAACCTCGCATCGATCGAGATCTACCCCTGGACGGCAATCCCGATGCTGCCGATTATCGTGATCGTACTGGCCTTTAACTTTCTAGGTGACGGATTGCGCGACAGTCTGGACCCGTATCAGCAATGAGCCTTCTTGCCACCCTTCCCGCCGCCGACCGATATCGCAGGATCGGCACTGGCGCTCTGCCAAGTGCTTTTGCCGTTTCCGAACTGGCGACGGCCAGCTTTGCAGCCGTTGGGCAGGAAATGGCCCGGCTTTTGCAGGCGCTGAACCTGACCCAGAAAGCCCCCGAGATCGCCGTCGACCATCGGCTGGCATCGTTGTGGTTCGGCTATTCCTTCAAGCCCGACGGCTGGGAAATGCCAAACCTGTGGGATTCGGTCGCGGGGGATTACAGGGCGTCAGATGGCTGGATCAGGCTGCACACCAACCTGCCGCGCCATCGCGCGGCAGCGATGAAGGTTCTTGGCACCCCGCCAGAGCGTGAAGCTGTGACAAAAGCCGTCAGAACCCGGGCCATATCCGATTTGGAAACCGATATTGTGGCCGAAGGCGGTGTGGCCGCTGCCATGCGCAGCCGGACCGAGTGGCTTGAACATCCGCAGGGCCGCGCTGTATCGCGCGATCCGTTGATTGGTTGGCAAGGCCCCCGGTACGTCAAGCTACGCGAGAGGCCGCAGGCAACCCCTGCAAGACCTCTTGCCGGGTTGCGGGTTCTTGACCTGACGCGCGTTCTGGCAGGTCCGGTATCGACACGCATATTGGCCGGTTTCGGGGCCGAGGTTTTGCGGATCGATCCGCCCGGTTGGGACGAACCCGGCGTGATCCCTGACATTTCACTAGGCAAACACTGTGCTTATCTCGATCTGAAATCGACCAACGACATGGAAAGGCTGCAAGAACTTCTGCCCCAAGCGGATGTATTCGTTCATGGGTACCGGCCCGGCGCTTTGGACGCACTTGGCCTGACCCGCGCCAAGCGCGATGAACTGGCACCGAACAGGGTCGAGGTGACGCTGAATGCCTATGGCTGGCAAGGCCCCTGGTCGACCCGGCGCGGGTTTGACAGTCTTGTCCAGATGAGCGCGGGAATTGCGCATGCGGGCATGGAGTGGGCTGACGCCGACAAACCGACGCCATTGCCGGTTCAGGCTTTGGACCACGCAACCGGCTACCTGATGGCAGCCGCCGTCCTTTCCGCATTGGCCGAGGCCGCGTCGGGCAATTCCATCATGCATGCGCATCTGTCCCTTGCCCGCACCGCCGAGCTTTTGGCGGTTCTCGGCAAAGACGACGTCGAGGCAGAGACCATTATTCCGACGCCCACGGATTACTCCCCTGCGACAGAGGTTTCGGGCTGGGGACCAGGGCACCGCCTCAGATCAGCCCTCAGTCTCGGTGAAACTGTGCTGCAATGGGATTTACCGGCGTCGAAACTGGGCACATCTGACCCGGTCTGGCCCTTCGTTTCCAACTGACCTCACGCTTTCGGGGGCACCTCATCCGAGACTCAACACAAGGCGGCGGCGGGACTCTCTACCGGTCGTCGCCATCCGGCCCGATATCGTCCAGATAGTCCTCGTCAATTGCGGCCTGAACAGCCCCTGTCACGGCCTCACGCTGTTTTTGCGTCAGGTCTTCCGCCTCTTTGCCATCTGCCAATCTTACAGTGACCTCGCGATGCGCAAACTTGATCCCCTCTCGCGCGAACAGCTCGCGAATGTCCTGATAGACCTTTTTGCGAACCAGCCACTGGTCGCCGGGTTTCGTCATGAACTTGACCCGGATGATCATCGCTGAATCCTGCATCTCGATCACGCCCTGTGACTTCAGCGGTTGGATGAAATTGTCTCCGATTACGGGATCGGCCAACAACTCCTGACCCAGTTTCTTGATCAATTTACGAACCTTCTCGACATCGGTGTCATAGGTCACGCGCAGCGGCAGCTTCATGATCACCCAATCGCGCGAATAGTTGGTCAGCACTTTGATCTCGCCAAAGGGAATGGTGTTCAGCGCACCCAGATGGTGACGCAGTTGCATGGACCTGACCGAGATTTTCTCGACCGTCCCTTTCACATCCCCAATGTCGATATATTCCCCTTTCCGGAACGCATCATCCAGCAGGAAGAATGCGCCGGAAAAAATGTCGCGCACCAGCGTTTGCGACCCGAAACCCACGGCCAGACCAACCACACCGGCACCCGCAAACAACGGGCTGACATTGATACCCAGTTCCATCAGGACAATTAGTACGATCGTGACCACGACAACAGCCAGAATTGCGCCCCGGAAAAGTGGCAACAACGTTGCCAGACGGCTTTGCCCGCCTTCCCCGCCTTCGTCGCCCAGTTCAACCTCGGTGCCATCGTCGGATTCTTCAGCGATCTTGCTGTCGATCCAGATCCGAAAGAAATGAAACAGGATGTACCCGATAAACAGGACGACCATCACATCCAGCGCACGTTCTACCGGCAGATCCTCGCTCCAGTCCGCGTTCGGGTACCATATCACGACAAGCGCATAAGCCCCGAGCACGAAAGCCAGAATTCCGGCTACCCGGCGGGCCAGGTCTTCATAAGTCAGAAGATGCTGCTTCGGCTGTTCAGCCTCGGGTATATCCGCCGCCATGACGCCTTCATCCGCTGCCTCGGCTTCCCCGTTTATTTCGCTAATCATGCGCGAGCGGTCAAAATACCGCTCCAGCAGGTAGTTCATTGCACCATAGGCCACGACCACGGACATGAAGATCAGATAGCTGCTTGCAATCAACGGCAGCGGTGTCGGATGCTCCAGCGCCAGATCAACAGCCAGACGGAACCAGCTGAACACGACATAGATGATCAATGCCGGCGCCCAGCCAAATGACACAAACCGCAGCAGCCAAGACACCTGTTCGGATGCCCGCCCACCCCGGATCGCGTTCGAGATGGCACGGGCGTTGAATAGGATCATCAGAATATTACCCAGCGCGCCCAGCATCGTCAGACCGCCATACACCATGGCGTAGACGTTGTAGTTCAGCCCAAAATCAGCGACCCAGGTGGAAAACAGGACGACCGAAATATCATAGGTCGCCAGCACGGACGCCCAGATGTACAGCCTGCGCGCATTCTTGTCCGAAAAGGGCGGTAATCGATATTGGCTCAGATAAGGCGACAGGACCATGCGCCACAGGTCCGACACCGTGCGCGACAGGAAAAAAGCCGTAAAGATGGCGGTGATCGTGAACTGGACCGAGATATCCTCGGCCTCGCCAAAGATCAGATACCCGACGATCAAAGCCATGATCATTGCAAAGACCGTAGCACCGATCCCCATCAGGAACCGGAACAGCAGGAACGGCATCTTTTCCCGATAACCCTGTGGTTCGTCCTTGATCCGCGCCACCACCCAGCGGCGCGCGAACCGTTTCCCGTAAATCTCGATCGACAGCCACCGCCCAAGTAACAGGAACAGGATATTCCAGCCCAACACCTCGACATAGGTCTGGATACGGCCATCTGGGCTGGTCTGGCGCAGGATGTACTGTACTTCAAAAATAGAATAGGGCAGCGCCTCGAGACGGGAATTCATCGACTCGCGGAATTTCGAGAACCGCTCTTGCGCCTTCATCAGCTGCGAACCGTCACCCATCGGGTTGCTCGAATCGCTGTCCGCGCCCCCCGAACCTGCATCCTTTCCACCTGCCGTTGTCACAACCTGACCGGCACTGTCGATGACAATGACACTCGCGCCTGCATCGCTGGCAGCACGGATTGCAGCGGCCAAATCACTTTCCTTGTCGGTCCCGGACGAACTGCCCGACCCGGAAGAATATCCGGGAATCAAGGACGTCTGCGCCAATGCACCAGTGGGAACGCTCAGGAAAATGGCCCACAACGCCAAAAAAAATACGGCCGGAAAGTTATTTCGCATTGGGTCTTGCATCCAGTTTTTGCCGATATTGGCCAGATTACAGAAGCGTTTCAGGCAGTTCAAACACTCGCATCACTCCGTCTCAATATCGTGTTTGGACGTGTTCTTGGCGCACTCTGATGCTCGCAGGTGTTTTCAATCTTGCCATAATTGAATATGACCGGGCAAAAGTTTCAGGTCCGACCCGATTGCCTTCATCGGGATCCTTATGCGATCTTCTCTAGCTGTGGTGCGATATGCCGCGAAGTTGTCAAAACGCTGTTGCCAAATCGCAATGCTTGAAACATTTGCAAATGCGCAAATCCGCCTTTGGCAAGCGTGGTATTGAAATATACGGTAACGCTAGCGAACGCGCGGATTTCGCTCTGGGATCAAGAAGACGGGCAACACTATGAGCCTTGGCACAACCAATTCTAAACCGGACCGCGCGCCGCGTATCCTGTTTTACAGCCATGACACGTTCGGTCTGGGGCATTTGCGCCGGTCCCGCGCCTTGGCTGCGGCAATCACGCAGGCGGACCCAAGCGCCTCGGCGCTGATCCTGACGGGTTCACCCGTGGCAGGCCGTTTCACTTTTCCGCGCCGGGTTGACCATGTGCGCCTGCCCGGTGTGACCAAGCGTGCGGACGGCTCGTATGCCGCGCGCACAATCGGAATGGGGATCGACGAAGTAACCGAATTGCGTGCGGGATTGATCCAGACCGCGGTTCAGCAGTTCGACCCAGACGTGTTGGTGGTCGACAAGGAACCGACAGGGTTCCGGGGTGAGCTGTTGCCAACACTGAAATATCTCGAACGCCATTGCGGTACGAAACTGGTTCTGGGCCTGCGTGATGTGCTGGACGAACCCGAAGTGCTGGCCGCCGAATGGGCACGCAAAGAAGCCATCGAAGCGACCGAGCGGTTCTATCATGAGATCTGGGTTTACGGATCACAGTCGATCTACGATCCGACGCAAGGATTGCGGCTGAGCGCGTCAGCGCGATCGCGTATTCACTGGACGGGATATCTGCGCCGCGATCTCGGCCCGGTCGGGGAACCGCCTCAGCAACCTTATATCCTGATCACACCCGGCGGCGGTGGCGATGGTAAGGCGCTGGTCAACCTTGTGCTGTCCGCCTACGAGAAAGACCCGGACCTGTCGCCGCGTGCCGTGTTGGTCTATGGCCCATTCCTGTCGGGTGAATTGCGCAACGATTTCGAAGCACGGGTTGCCGCATTGAATGGTCGCGTAACTGCGGTTGGATTTGAATCGCAGATCGAAACGCTGTTTGCAGGGGCCGAAGGCGTGGTCTGCATGGGTGGATACAACACGTTTTGCGAGGTCCTGTCCTTCGACAAACGGGCCGTCATTGTTCCACGCACCACACCTCGTCTGGAACAGTGGATAAGGGCCTCACGCGCGGAAGAGCTGGGGCTGGTCAAGATGCTGGACGAACGACGCGACAGCCTGACACCCGACGCAATGATCCGTGCCATCCGCAATCTGCCGCACCAATCTGTGCCGTCGCATGCCATCCAAAGTGGATTGCTGGACGGTTTGGACTATGTCACCGACCGCATTGACAGCCTGCTGACACGGGAACAGAAACGAGCCACTGGATGAACTCGGCCTCTCCCAATCTGGCGGTTGTGGTCAAAGGCTGGCCGCGACTGTCAGAAACATTTATCGCTCAGGAACTTGTTGCCTTGCAGGAAGCCGGGCACCGATTTGACATCTGGTCTCTGCGCCATCCGACCGACACCAAACGTCACCCTTTGCACGATCGATTCTTGGGGCAGGTTCGCTATCTGCCGGAATACCTGCATGAGGAGCCACAGCGGGTGTGGGCGGCCCGCGCTGCCGCCCAAGACCTGCCCGGCTATGCCGAGGCCTACAAGATCTGGCGGCACGACCTGCGCCGCGATCCCACGCCGAACCGCATCCGCCGGTTTGGGCAAGCATGTGTTCTGGCCGCCGAGTTACCCGCCCAGACGCAGGGGCTCTATGCCCATTTCATGCACACCCCCTCGTCCGTCGCCCGATATGCGGCCATCATGCGCGGTCTGCCATGGAGCTTTTCCGCCCATGCCAAGGATATCTGGACCTCACCGGACTGGGAAAAGCGTGAAAAGCTGCAGGCTGCAACATATGGGGCCGCTTTCGGAGCCACCTGCACGGCAATCGGCGCGGAACACCTGCGCAGCCTCGCTGATGACCCCAACCGCGTGGACCTTATCTATCATGGCCTGGACCTGTCGCGCTTCCCCGAACCGCCAAAGCGCAGGATACGCGCCGCTGGCGATCCGTTTCACATGATTTCCGTTGGGCGGCTGGTTGAAAAGAAGGGCTTTGACCGCCTTATTGCGGCCTTCACGCTGCTGCCGGAAAACCTGGACTGGCATTGGACCCACATTGGCGGCGGGGGTCTTGGGGACTCACTACACAAACAGGTGCGCGCTGCTGGTATCGTGGACCGCATCACCTGGAGGGGGGCCTGCGATCAGCCCGAGGTGATCGAAGCCATGCGCAAGGCCGACCTGTTTGTTTTGCCCAGCCGTGTTGCTGCGGACGGGGACCGGGATGGATTGCCGAACGTGTTGATGGAGGCCGCATCGCAGCAGTTGCCAATTCTGTCGACACCGGTTTCGGCCATCCCGGAATTCATCCAATCCGGAACGCATGGCGTGCTGTCTGATGACGACCCGGCTGCATTGGCTTCGGCCATTTCAGCTTTGGCCGCTGATCCGGAAACGGCAGCATCTATGGCGCGTGCAGCCTATGACCGCCTGATTGCAGATTTTCGAATGGAACCCGGTATTTTACGGCTGTCGGCACGGCTGAAAACCCTGAGCATGGAAGACGCGTAATGGCGCGGGTCGCGTTTTATGCGCCAATGAAATCCCCCGGCAGCCAGATACCCTCGGGCGACCGCGAAATGGCGCGAAACCTGATGCTCGCCTTGGCGGCGCAAGGGGATAAGGTCGAACTGGCCTCGGACCTACGCATCTATGACAAGAACGGGGACCGGGACCTACAGCGAACCCTTGTTCGCGCGGCTGAGATTGAAGCACAGCGGCTGAACGCCGAGTTGCCCTTTGATACTGATCTTTGGGTGACTTATCACAATTACTACAAAGCACCCGACCTGCTGGGCCCCAAGATCTGCCAGGCGCGCGGCATTCCGTATGTGCAATTGGAAAGCACGCGCGCATCAAGCAGGCTGAACGGACCGTGGGCCGATTTCGCCCAAGCGGCGCATCAGGCGTGTGATGCAGCGGATATCATTTTCTACCACACTGCCAATGACCTGATTACGTTGGAACGGGACCGTTTTGGCAAGCAGGCACTGGTTGAATTGCCGCCATTTCTGCTTGAAACCGTGTTGCCTGTGGCTACGGCCGGGGACGGCCCCATGCTTACTGTCGGAATGATGCGGCATGGGGACAAGCTGGCGTCCTACCGGATTTTGGCCGAAGCCCTTTCGCACCTGACATGTGACTGGAACCTGAACATCGCGGGGGACGGACCGGCGCGGCCGGATGTTGAAGCGTTGATGGTGCCGTTCGGAAGCCGGGTGCACTTTCTGGGCCAGCTCGACCGGGCGGACTTACAGAAAATCTACCAACACGCATCCCTGCTTGTCTGGCCCGGCGTGAACGAAGCCTATGGGATGGTCTATCTAGAGGCGCAGGCGACAGGCCTGCCCGTGGTCGCACAGGATCGTCCCGGCGTTCGGGACGTGCTGGCACCTGCGGTTTACCCACCGATTGAAGCTGGGGCCAGAGGGCTTGCCGATCACATGCAAAACCTGCTTGAGGATACCGCGCAGCGCCACGCGTTTGGGGAGAATGCGCGCAGCTATGTGGCCCGGCGTCATCTTATGCCTCAGGCGACCGAACGGTTGTGGGCGCATCTACGGCCCTTGTTGAAGGATGTATCATGACCCGTCTTGCACTACTTCGCCACGGGCATACCCACTGGAACCGCGCAGGGCGCATTCAGGGGCGCAGCGATATTCCGCTGGATGACGACGCGCGGTCTGAGCTGGCCGGGTATCGCTTGCCTGATCCATGGGCCGCCGCCGATATCTGGTCCAGCCCCTTGCTGCGCGCCAGCGAGACGGCACGCATCGTGTCTGGGCGCGCCCCGAAAACCTCGGACGCGCTGATAGAAATGAATTGGGGCGACTGGGAAGGGCTTCGAGGCGTCGACCTGATCGCCGATGAAACCAGCGGGTATCGCCATATCGAAGACTGGAGTTGGGATTTTTGCCCGCCTGACGGTGAAAGCCCTGCCGAGGTCTGGACCAGGCTGCACCCCTGGGTGTCCGGGCTGCGGCAGGATACAGTCGCGGTCTGCCATATTGGCATCATGCGGGTCATTCTCGCCCAGGCGTGGGGTTGGGATTTTGATGGTCCCGCCCCCTTCAAGATCAAGCGCAATCGGCTGTATATCGTCGATATGAATACGATGACCGCAGATCCGGACCCTGTTCGCTTGATCAAACATGGGCGGCTTCCATGAAGGTGATGATCGTTGTCACGCACCTGTTGGGAACAGGGCATCTGAGCCGGGCTCTGACATTGGGCCGGGCCTTCCGGGATGACGGTCACGAGGTCATGGTCGTCTCGGGTGGGATGCCTGCGCCTCAACTAGACAGCAGCGGGCTAACCCTGTTCGGTTTGCCACCGCTCAGATCGGATGGAACCAATTTCACGCGGCTTCTGACTGAAAGCGGTGCCGAGGCCGATGCTGATTATCATCGCGCGCGCGTGACAGCCATGGTGCAGGCGGTAAACAGCTTTCAGCCGCAAATCCTGATAACCGAGCTTTTCCCCTTTGGGCGCCGGTCGCTGGCAGCGGAATTCGACGCGGCCCTGAATGCGGCACGGGCCCTGCCTCAGCCTCCGGTCATCCTGGGATCGATCCGCGATATTCTGGCCCCGCCATCCAAACCCGCCAAGGCCCAGCGTACTGAAGATATCGTCACCCGCTTTTATGACGGCATTCTTGTTCACTCGACCGAAAGTGTCACACCGCTTTCGGTCAGTTGGCCGGTGTCGGACCGATTGGCGGAACGGCTGCATTATACCGGTTTTGTTGCGCCGGAACTGCCTCAACCGCATCCGCAGTCCGTTGGGCGGGGCGAAATCCTTGTCAGCGCCGGCGGCGGTTCCGTGGGGCAACCGATCTTTCGCGCGGCCATCGAGGCCGCCCGCCAGATGCCCAACAGGCGCTGGCGCCTGTTGATCGGCGGGACGGATGCCAAGGCAAGGATCGCAGAGCTGTCCCAACTGGCTGAAGGAACCTCGGCAATTCTGGAACCTGTGCGCCCCGATTTTCGCCAGATGCTGCCCCATGCGGCGGCATCGGTCAGCATGTGCGGTTACAACACCGCCATGGATATTCTGCAAAGCGGAACACCCGCTGTTTTTGTCCCATTCGATGATGGCAAAGAGGTTGAACAGGGGCTGCGTGGGCAAAGCCTGTCGAGTTTGCCAGCCATCGAGGTGCTTCTCAGCCGAACCTTGAGCGGGCAGGCGTTGGCGCAGGCCGTAGAGCGCGTCATTTCAGATGGGCCCCGCGCGCAGCAGGATTTCGGGTTTGATGGTGCGGCCCAAACCGTGGAAATCGCCAAGCACCTGCTGGAGCGGCGTAAATGAACCCGGACTGGCACCCACTTGAGGTCGAGCTGACCCATTGGCGTGCAGCGGGCCTGTCGCTGCCGCTGTGGTGGCGAGATGATGACGCAATCGCTCCGACATCGCAGTTGGACCGGCTGTCCGATCTGGCCGCGCAGTTAGGCCTGCCGGTACATCTGGCCGTCATTCCGCGCGCGGCAACCCCTGCGCTGGCCGACTATGTTGCGCGCAGCGAAACTCTCATTCCAGTGATCCACGGGTGGTCCCACACGAACCATGCGCCCGCCGGTGAGAAGAAAGCCGAGTTTCGTCTCAACCGTCCGTTGGACCGAGTTGTCGCGGATGCCGCGGCAGGATTGTCTCGCCTTGACGCCTTGTTCGGCAACACCCTGCGACCGATGTTTGTCCCTCCGTGGAACCGCATTGCACCAGAAGTCATCGAACATCTTCCATCGCTGGGGTATCGCGTTCTTTCAACGGCAACGCCCCGCAGAACAAAAATGGCGGCAACGGGTCTTGAGCAGGTCAACACACATCTTGACCCGATTGACTGGCGGGGTGCACGCGGTCTGATCTCTCCGGACCGCCTGATCGCACAGACAGTTAACCTCCTGCGGGACAGGCGCGAAGGCCGCGCAGACAACGCCGAGCCTTTTGGAGTATTGACCCATCACATCGTCCATGATCAGGACATCTGGGCCTTTACCGAGGCGTTGCTGAAACATCTGCTGGACGGTCCTGCCACACCCTGGGTCGCACCAAAGAACGAATAAGGACATCGTCATGAGCCGACTGGATTCCATGCTGCGCCGACTGACGGCCCAACGTGACGGGCTGAACTGGGCAGCCGAACAGATCAGTGGCCAGCCCGGCGATGTGCTGGATATGGGTTTGGGCAATGGTCGCACCTATGACCACCTGCGAGAAATTCTGCCGCACCGCCGGATCTGGGTGATGGATCGTGTGCTGCAATGCCATCCCGACAGCACCCCACCGGTCGAAGATTTCCTGCAAGGCGAAGCTGAACCCATGCTGCGGAAACTGATGGCCGAAGGGCACAAGATCGCGTTGGCGCATTATGATTTCGGACGTGGCATCAAACACGAAGATGTGGCCGAGGCCGCACGCCTCAGCCCGTTGATCGCGCAAGTGATGCAGCCCGGTGGGTTGTTGATATCCGGCCAGCCCCTTGTCGGCTTCAACCAGATCAAAGGGCCCGAGACGATCGCGCCGGACCGTTACCTGTTCTATACGGCCTGATCACGCCACACGGCGACCGCGCGCCCAAACTGAGTTGAGGGCTGGCACACCCGCGCGCATCCGGAAACGGATAACATCGGCGCGGGCATTGGCGCGCAACTCGCCACGATCCTCCAGCCTGGCGGCCTGCGCCGGGGCCAATGTGACGGTCTTCATTCCACGCGCCATATCGCCCCACATTTGACCCAGCATGACCGCAGACAATAACAAGGCCGACGGCACGTAATCCGAGGACATTACGTCCAGATGCCCAAGCTCGGCCAATTCGCGGGCCGCAACATTGCCGGAATGAGAGCCACCGCGTACAACGTTTGGCGCACCCATCATAACCTTGATACCATGTTCATGACACGCCCGTGCGGCCTCCACCGTTGTGGGAAACTCAGCCAGCCGAATGCCGTGACCTGCCGAGACCTTCACCTGATCTTCGGTCGTATCGTCATGACTGGCAAGAACGGCCCCAAATCGGCGCGCGGCCTTGACGGTTTCGACCTCGTGCACATCGCCGTTGCGATCACGTAGGCTTTTCAGCTGAGCCACATGCTGAAAGAACGTATCATCGTCCATTGCATATTTGCCCTTCAGAAAGGATTCCAGCTTGCCCATGTTGCGAAACTGACGCTGGCCGGGGGTGTGATCCATGATGGACACAAGGCCGACCCTATCCTCGGGTCCAAACTCGTCCAGTTCTTCGATCAGTGTCTCGGAACACACCTCTGCCCGCAAATGCAGGAAATGGCTGATCTTAAGCGCATCCTGCTCGCGCAGTTCCCGCAACTCCCGCGACAGGCCGCGGGCATATTTTCCGTACCGTCCGGCGCCGGACGGGATCGAACCAACCCGCATCGCATCGAACACACTTGTTATCCCCACGCTGGCCAGTTCCGCGTCATGGGCCAGAATGGCGGCGGCATGGGGCCAATGTACATTGGGGCGCGGCTGAATATGGCGTTCAAGATTATCCGTGTGCAACTCGACAAGACCGGGGCTGACATAGTCGCCTTCGCAGTCTATCGCACCTGCGGGAACTGCACTCCCGGTGTCAATTTCGATGATAGTGTCATCCACAATTCGAACACAGCCGGTGACAGTTTCATTCGGCAACACAAGCGTGGCATTGGCAAGGATCAAGTCTTCTGTCATCTGAACTTCACACAATCTGAGGTATTGGAAGGCCACTTAATAGGAGGCCAATGTGACATTCACGCGATACGCGATCTATTTTGCGCCGCCCGCCGGGGCGGTCTGGACGGATTTTGCGACCAGCTGGCTGGGCTGGGACATGGAAAAGGGAACGCAGGTCGCGCATCCGATCATGGGCGGCATCGACATTGCGACCATCACTGAGGTGCCGCGCAAATACGGGCTGCACGCGACATTGAAACCGCCGTTCCGGTTGCGCGATGGCCTGACCTTTGACGCGTTGCACCAGGCGTGCATTGCGCTGGCTGCAACTCGGCAGCCTGTCACACTTGACGGTCTGGAAATTGCCCGCCTTGGACGGTTCCTGGCCCTGTGCCCGCTGGGTGAAACGCAGGCGCTGAATGCGCTGGCCGCGGCCTGTGTTCGCAACCTCGACCGGTTTCGCGCACCTGCCACTCAGGCTGAACTGACGCGCCGCCGCGCCGCCGGGCTGACCCCCGAGCAGGACGACAATCTGACCAAATGGGGTTATCCCTACGTGCTGGACGCGTTTCGATTTCACATCACGCTGAGCGGCAAACTGGACAAACCAACCCTCAAGGCAACGCAAGAAGCACTGCAAACCCATCTGAGCCCTTTGCTGCCGCAGCCCTTCCAGATCACTGATCTTGCCCTGATGGGCGAGACGGAAGATGGGTGGTTTCACCTGATCCATCGCTACGCGCTTTCCGGTTGAAGGCGGCGCAGGATTTCGGCGACCGTGTCTTCCAGCGCGCCGGAATTGTCGACTTCGATGACCCGGTTCAGACCATCCGGCAACTCCGCGTTGGCGCGACACAACCGCCGCGCCTGCTCGTCTGCGCTTTCCCGTCCCCGCGCGGACAGGCGCCGCGCCAAAACTCCGGCATTTGCCGTCAGAGAGATCACGATCAGGTCTCCAAACACCTTCTGCGCCTGTAAAAGAACCCGGCGAGAAAGATTGACCAGAACCGCATTCGCCCCCTGACGCTGTCGCAAAATCTCAGCAGGGATACCGTAGAACAGACCATGCGCGGGCCAGCTCAGCGCGAAAGCGCCTGCCTGTTCCATCTGCTGGAATTCTGCGACCGAAACCCGGTCGAAATCCTCGCCTTCTTCGCCTGCGGGGCGGGTGATCACCCTTCGCACGCGCCGGGCGCCGCGCACCTTTGCCTCCAACGCTTCCATGACACTGTCCTTGCCGACGCCCGAGGGGCCAACAATCGCTATGACAGGGGCAAGTGTCATGCCGCCAGTCCCGGCGTGAAGTCGGCGACATTGACTTCGCGGTCACAGACACGCTCACGTGCATCAAGGTCGTGGAATATCCCGACAATCGCCGCGCCACGCCCTTTTGCCTCTTCAATCAGTGACAACACGGTTTCGCGGTTCTGCGCATCCAGGCTTGCCGTCGGTTCGTCCAGCAACATCGCCGGGTAGTCATGGGCAAAGCCACGTGCAATATTCACCCGCTGCTGTTCCCCGCCCGAAAAGGTTGTGGGGCTCAGGGTCCACAAACGCTCAGGAATGTTCAGCCGCTTCAGCAACCCGGTGGATTTCTCCAGCGCCTCAATTCTGTCGCAACCCACGGCCAGCAAAGGCTCTGCCACAACGTCCAGCGTCGGCACCCGCGGCACGACCCGCAGGAATTGACTGACATAGCCCAGCGTTTCCCGGCGGAGGGTCAAGATCTGGCGCGGCTCGGCTTTTGCCACGTCCAGACCTCCTACCAACACCTGACCAGAGGCCGCCAGGTAGTTGCCATAAATCACGCGCATCAGCGTGGACTTGCCCGCGCCTGACGTCCCCGTCAAAGCAACGCACTCACCCGGTTCAACCTTCAGCGACGCTTCTTCCATCACCGGGATAACGACACCGCCCTGATTGTGCAGGGTAAAGCTTTTGCTCACATTGATCAGTTCAATCATTGCTTCACCTTTTCCCAAATACTCAAACCTGCAGAACGCTGGACACAAGCAGCTGCGTATAGGCGTGTTGAGGATCATCCAGCACCTGATCGGTCAGCCCGGCCTCAACCACATGACCATCCTTCATCACCATCAGCCGATCGGCCAGCAGGCGCACTACGGCAAGGTCATGGGTCACGATGATCGCGCTCAGCCCCATTTCACGCACCAAGCCGCGCAAGAGGTCCAGCAACCGCGCCTGAACCGAGACATCCAGCCCCCCGGTCGGTTCGTCCATGAACACCAGTCGCGGGCCAGTCACCAGATTGCGGGCGATCTGCAAACGTTGCTGCATTCCGCCCGAAAACGCGGTGGGCCGGTCATCAACGCGCTCGGCCTCGATCTCGACCCGGCCCAGCCAGTCAATGGCCTTGTCTCGGATGTCACCATAGTGGCGCTCGCCCACGGCCATCAGCCGTTCACCAATATTGCCTCCGGCACTAACTGACATCCGCAGCCCGTCACGTGCATGCTGATTCACAAAGGCCCAATCGGTACGGCTCAGCATCCGGCGTTCGGGCTCCGACATGGTCACCGTATCCACCGGCCCATTCGCGCGCGTGTCAAAGATCACCTGCCCTGCATCAGGAACCAGATGACCGGCCAGACAATTCAGCAGGGTCGACTTGCCCGAGCCACTTTCACCCACGATCCCCATCACCTCTCCGGGATAGAGATCAAAAGTCACATCCGTGCATCCGATCCGCGCACCATAGAGCTTTTCGATGCCCTTGGCCTGCAACAGGGCGGTCATGCCGCGTTCTCCTCGGCCAGTCGGCCCATATGGCCCGCTTCGCGGCGCGACCGGCAATAATCGGTGTCCGAACAGACAAACATTCGGTTGCCCGCATCATCCATGATGACTTCATCCAGATAGCTATCCTCGGCCCCGCACAGGTCACAGGAATGATCGGCCTTGGTGGCCTCGAACGGGTAATCCTCGAAGTCCAGGCTCACGACCCTGGTATGTGGCGGCACCGCGTAGATGCGCTGCTCGCGCCCGGCACCGAACAGCTGGATTGCATCCATTTCAAGCTTCGGGTTGTCGAATTTCGGGATCGGGGACGGGTCCATCACATAGCGGCCAGACACTTTCACCGGATAGGCGTAAGCGGTCGAGATCGCCCCGTGCTGGCTGATATCCTCATATAGCTTCACATGCATCAGCCCATATTCTTCTAGACTGTGCATCTTGCGTGTCTCGGTCTCGCGCGGTTCGAGAAAGCGCAGAGGTTCCGGGATCGGCACTTGATAAACGATGATCTGATCTTCGCGCAACTTTGCCTCGGGGATGCGGTGGCGGGTCTGGATCACCGTCGCCTTCTCGGTTTCCTCGGTCGTCTCCACACCTGCGGTCTTTTCAAAGAACTTGCGGATCGACACCGCGTTGGTCGTGTCATCCGCACCCTGATCGATGACCTTGAGCGTATCCTCAGGCGTCAGCGCCGCGGCCGAGACCTGCACCCCTCCGGTGCCCCAGCCGTAAGGCATCGGCATTTCACGGCTGGCAAAGGGCACCTGATACCCCGGAATAGCGAGGCCCTTCAGGATGGCCCTGCGGATCATCCGTTTGGTTTGTTCGTCTAGATAGGCGAAGTTGTAGTCAGACATGGGTCAACTCCGGCTCATGCGCAGAAGGATCGCACCCGCAAGGGTCAGCGCGGTTGAGGCGACCTTTTTCAGGTCGAGCCTTTCGTTTAGGAAGGTCACGCCGATGATCAGTGCAAAGATGATCGAACACTCGCGCAAGGCAGTGACCAACGCGATGGGCGCTTGGGTGAAAGCCCAGACAACCAGAACATAGGCGGTGAATGAGGCCGCGCCGCCAAGGACCGCCAGCCGCCAAAGGCTGGCTGCCCGCCGCAACAACCCCGGTCGCGCAACCCGCGCCACCAGGGCAAAGCCCAGCGCATTCGCCGCCGTCAGCGTGCCGAAGAAGCCCAGTGCTGTTCCCGCAATGCGCGCGCCTTGCCCGTCGACGATGGAATAGGCGGCGATGAACAACCCAGTGATCAGCGCCAGCCCTGCAGCAGCCATGTTGAAATTGCCATCCGCGCGCCGCACCAGCGCGATCGAGGCGATCCCGACCGAGATCATTGCCATCGCCAATAGCTCGGCCTGGCTGAACGTAACCCCAAAGAACAGCGCCGTACCAAGCGCAACCAAGAGCGGCGAGGCACCGCGTGCGATCGGGTAGACCTGGGTCAGGTCGCCGATCTTGTAGGCCTGAATCAGAAACAGCTGATAGCCCAGATGCAGCCCGATGCCTGCCAGCAGGTAGGGCCAGCACGTCCAATCGAGCGGCTGGGCAAACGGCAGAAGAAGGAGGCCGGACAACCCCTGCCCCATCACCACAGCCGTCATCGCGGCGCTTTTGTCCGACCCACCCTTGACCAACGCGTTCCACGTGGCGTGCAGCAGCGCTGCCAGCATTACCACCAGAAAGACGAGCCCGCTCATTCGGCAGCCTCCTTTAACGTGATCCGCGCGTCAGCCTCGCGGCGCAGTTTGCGGACCAATTCAAGCTCGGACTGGAAATCCACGTAATGCGGCAGCTTGATGTGTTCGAGAAAACCGGTCGCCTGAATGTTGTCCGCGTGGCTCAGAACAAATTCTTCATCCTGCGCAGGCGCGCCCAGATAGTCTTCGCCCAGTTCCTTCCACCGCAGCGCGCGATCAACCAAGGCCATCGCGATGGCCTTTCGCTCAGACTGACCAAAGACCAGACCATAACCACGCGTGAACTGAGGCGGCTCGGTTTTTGAACCCTTGAACTGGTTCACCGTCTCACACTCGGTCAGTTCGACCTCGCCGATTTCGATGGCAAACCCCAACTCGGGGATGTCCATTTCAACCGCAACCTTACCGATCCGCAATTCACCCACAAACGCGTGGTTGCGCGCGTAACCGCGCTGGGTGGAATAGGCCATGCCCAACACGAAACCCTCATCCCCGCGAGTGAGCGATTGCAGGCGCAACGGGCGACTGGCAGGAAATTCCATCGGTTCGCGCGTCAGGTCGCCGGGGGTGTCATCACTTGCTTCTTCGTCCTGAATGAGGCCCTCGTCCTTCAGGAATTCGGTGATATGCGGCGTCGGTTCCTGCCGTGCAGAACCTTCCGGAGCATTCGGGACATCACCATCCGCAGCCAGTTTGAAATCCAGCAAACGATGCGTATAGTCGAACGTCGGTCCCAGAACCTGCCCACCCGGCGCATCCTTGAACGTGGCCGAGATCCGGCGGTCGCAGGCCATCTCTCCCGTTTCGACGGGATTGGAATGGCCAAAACGCGGCAGCGTGGTGCGATAGGCGCGGATCAGAAAGATCGCCTCGATCAGATCGCCCCGCGCCTGCTTGATCGCCAGCGCAGCCAGATCGGGGTCATAAAGCGAGCCTTCCGCCATGACCCGATTCACTGCAAGGCTCAGCTGTTCGCGGATCTGCGCAAGGCTCAGCTCCGCCACATCGGTCGCGCCCCGGCGTTCTTCGGCCAGCCAGGCATGGGCGTTCTCGATGGCTTTTTCGCCCCCTTTGACAGCAACATACATCGCTTAGGCCTCCGACGTGATCTGCGTGCTGCGTGGCAGGGCCGCAACCCTGTCGCCGCAGGTAAAGAAGAAATCGCACCCCAGAGGATAGAGCATCGCATTCCCCTGAAGCGCCGGAATATCCGGCAGAGACAGGCGCGCGGTCTTTTTGATGCCGGGGCCGCTCAGAACGGTACCGCTCTGCTCCAGCCGGTCGCATTCCACTATCAGGGTCGCAGAACGATCCGGGTATTCCGGCGTTCCGATGCGATAGGTGTTAAGCGGCCCCAATGCGTTCCATGTGCCAACGGCAAAATCAGCCTTTGCTGCGGATACGTGCGGGGCGCCCGTGTGGAAAGTCAGCCAATTGCGGACTGCTTCGGTATCGGTGCCTCCGGCCAGATGAACCCTGGTCTCGGGGTCGCACAGCGTCAGCAGCAGTGTACCAGCCGCCACGGACAGAGGTGCAGGAGGTTCACCGCCCGACAGGACGCGTATGTCGCCCGGGCGTGCCATGACGGTCATCGCAGCGCGGAACGCATGTGCGGCATCGACAGGTGCGTTTTGAAAGCCCCCGGAAAACTGTGTTTGCGCGGCCATCAATCTTCCCCCCGAACCAGCGTGAAAAACTCAACCTTGGTGGCCGCTGCCTTGGCCGCGCGTGTGCTTTTGACCGCCTGCATTTGCTGCTGAAGCGGGTCGAGCAGCCGCGCCTGCACCTCATCTGCTGCCCCG
The DNA here is from genome assembly GCF_056531545.1 of Ruegeria sp. N10. Lineage (NCBI taxonomy): Bacteria > Pseudomonadati > Pseudomonadota > Alphaproteobacteria > Rhodobacterales > Roseobacteraceae > Ruegeria > Ruegeria sp. N10. Next base: position 133,741 of record NZ_JBQFLY010000011.1, read on the forward strand.
GTCTGCATCATCGCATCAATCAATGCTGCGGCTTCGGCCTTGGGTTTCGATCTACCCTGAACATAACCGTGACCAACCGTTCCATCCTGCAACACCACAGAACAGCGCGTGACCGTCATTTCGCCCAGATTGAACGGTGCTCCGGTGCCGCCGGTGCGACCACGCACCATCACGCTCCCGACCTCGGGGCGGCGCAGCCAGTCAAAGCTCGGGCGGGTCTCAATCCCGTCCCACAAGGTCATCAGGGTGTCGGCAGGTGCACGGGCCAGCAAACCCATCCAATCCCTGCGCGCCCCGGTCGCGATTTCTGTCTGATCTGTCATCAAAGCCTCTTGGCCGGGTTGTCTATTTAAACTATACAACTAGACAAATATTAACCTGCGTGTGCGCTACACGCAATCTCCAACTGTGTGAAGATTTGGTGACATGAGCAAAACGCCGATCTGGAAAAGCATTGCCCTGCGCCTGACCTCGGACATTGCCGAAGGGCGGTATCAAACCAGTGACCGCCTGCCGACCGAAGCGCAGCTGGCCGCTAAATACGGTGTCAACCGCCACACAGTGCGGCGCGCGTTGGCTGACATGTCGGAACAAGGTCTGGTTCATGCCCGGCGCGGTGCGGGCGTTTTTGTGGCGGCGCGGCCAACCGACTATCCGATTGGCAAAAGGGTTCGATATCACAAGAACGTCTCGGCCAGCGGCAAGATACCGGGAAAGAAAATCCTGGCCCTGACCACACGCGCGGCAGATGAAGCCGAGGCCGAAGCACTGGGTCTGAGCAAAGGGGACCCGGTGCATGTCTATGACGGGTTATCACTGGCGGATGGGCAGCCCATAGCCGTTTTTCAAAGCGTCTTCCCGGCAGAACGCTTTCCAAACCTGTTACAGGCGCTGACCGAGACCCAGTCTGTAACAAAAGCCCTGCAACGCAGCGGTATCACGGACTACACCCGCATCTCGACCCGATTGACCGCGCGCGGTGCGACAGCAACGCAAGCCCTTCACCTGCAACTGTCCGAAGGTGCCCCCGTGTTGTTTTCGGTCGGCATCAACGCGGACCCGGACGGCAGACCCGTCGAATATGGCCGAACCGTATTTGCTGGTGAGCGTGTCACGCTGACGCTGAACGAAGAGTAATCCACATCCTTTCCCGCCCGACTTCGACCTTCTGCCGGGGGTCGCATCCCGTTGGGCATGGTGCGAAAATCGATTCAGCTGCCTTTCGGGTCAGCATTATTCTGAATATGGGATGAACGGTAATGGAATAAGCTCTGTGACGCTTCTTCAAACGATTGCGCCGCACTGAACCGAGCTGTTTTCTTGTCACTCCAAACCCGGTTCAGGGCAACAGGAGCGGTTTGGGGTCGGGCGTGCGCGGCCAGCGCTTTTTACCCGCCTTACCCTCGATCAGACGACGGCGCGGCCAGCCCGAAAACCAATCCATCAGCATCACCATCAGAATGATCAGGATGATGTAATAGGCGACCTCTTCCCAGTCTTTCTGCGTGATGATTGCCTGCGTCAGCAGTAACCCAATGCCGCCGCCCGTGATTGCACCGATCACCGTCGCACTGCGGGTGTTGGATTCGAGGAAATACAAAAGCTGGCTCAGCAAAACGGGCGTAACCTGAGGGATAACGCCAAACCGATACCGTTGCGGGGCGTTCGCACCCGTGGACTGCACACCTTCGATCTGCTTCTGATCCACGTTTTCCAACGCTTCCGAGAATATCTTGCCGAATGTCCCGGTGTCCGTCACCAGAATGGCAAGCGCACCGGTCAACGGGCCGGGACCAAAGGCGCGGGCCAGAACCACAGTCCAGATCAACGCGTCTACGCCGCGCACAAAATCGAATACACGCCGTGTCGCAAAGCGGATGGATGTCATCCGGTTGAAATTGCGCGTCGCAAGGAAGGCCAATGGAAGGGCCACAATCGCCGCGCCAAACGTGCCCAGAAATGCCATCAGCATCGTCTCGAAGATGGCCCAGGCCACATCCTGATGGCGCCACATCTTGTTGGTCCAGAAATCATTAAAGATCGCGCCCGCCTCGCCCGACGCCGCGCGTCTGGCCAGTTCCGGGAAGGACTTGCCGAAATAAGGGCTGTCCAGCGTGAACCAGAACAATTCCCACCCTGTGAAATAGCGGAACACCTCGGACCGGTTGCGGGTGACAGTCAAACGACCTGCGTCCGTTGTCACAGACAGCCGGTTCTTGGAGACGTTGATCCACTCCGGAACCTCGCCCTCCGGCAACTCCGCCTGTACACCGGCCGAACGCGTAGGTGTTGCGCGAATGGTGCCATAGCCGGGAATGTCATATTCCACCGTCTGCGAACCGAAACGCACGACATGGCCCTTTTCAAGGTCGATCACAGTTGTCTCGCCCAGCGCCACCCACTCCGGGGCCTGCCCTTCAGGATATGCCCCCTTGCGCTCACCCTCGATGGCGGCTGAAACTTCACCGGTGCGATTATCCCGCGCGATATGCGTTTTGTAGCTATAGCTGTCAGCCACCAGCGTCTTGCCATTTGCCCAGTTTGCGCGCCCCACAAGGCCCGACACGTCAAAAACAAAAAAGACATAGATCAGATAGACGAAAACCAGAGCAGGCAACCCGAAGTTCATCAGCCTCTTGCGGTTGAACAAGCGATCTGCTTCGGCTTTGAGGTCATCGACAGTCAGATTGGTTGCGAAGGTGCTCATGCCAAAGCTCCTTTTTCCGAGCCATGGGTCAGACGGTCGCGCAGGTAGCCAGACAGCTGGTCGACGACCACGATTGTCACGAACAGAAGGATGAAGATGGCCGCGGCTTCGTCATAACGCCCCTGCCCCCAGGACATGGCATTGCGAAGCTCGTAACCCAGACCGCCTGCCCCAACAAATCCAAGAATGGCCGAGGCACGGATGTTGATCTCGAACCGCAGCAGCGCGTAGCTGACATAGTTCGGCCCGACCTGCGGAATCACCCCCAGATACATCCGCTGTGACCAGTTGGCACCCACGGAATGCAGCCCATCCACCGGTTTCAGCGAGGCGTTCTCGTTCACCTCGGAAAACAGTTTGCCTAATGCGCCAGCAGTGTGAATCGCGATGGCGATCATCGCGGGAACCGGGCCACCGCCCAGAATGAAGATCAGAACCAACGCAATTACGATCTCGGGAATGGCGCGGCAGATGTCTGATATTCGGCGAAACAGCGGGATCAATGACGGCCACAGCGCCATGCCGCGTGTCGACATCAGGGCGAAAAACGTTCCGACAATTGTGCCGACAAGCGTCGCCGCCGCCGCGATGTTGATTGTCTCGACCAGGGCTGGGAAGAACGAGACCAGATTGGCTGGCATTTCGGCAATCTTTTCCCCCGCCTCGGACAGAACCTCTGTGGGGTAATCAAGGATACGGTGCCAGCCATCGACAAAGCTGCCGGCATTCCGGTTGTCGGCTGTGCGAAACCCTGCCGCCATCAACGACAGGAACAGGATCAGGAGGATACCACCATAGACCCGCTTGCGCCGTGTCATCGCTGTATAGTCGTTGCGGATCTGATCGACGGATAAGGACCCTGCGGTAAGGTCTGTCATGGAATGCTCCTGAAGGGAAAACGGGGTCCGGTACATCACCAGACCCCGATCATTGGATATGCAGTTTTAGTTGGACTTCAGCTTGCGCGCTTCGATGATGACCTCGTAGGCCTCATGCGTGATTGGATCAAAGCTCTTGGCCTCACCCGCGGCCACGCCGTAGAAACATTCGCGGTCTTTTTCATCCAGCGTGTTCCACAATTCGGTAACCTGAGCTTTGACATCCTCGGGCAGAGCCTTGCGCAGTACAACCGGACCTTCCGGGATCGGTGCCGATTTCCAGATCTCGACCAGATCGTTCATGTCGACCAGACCAGCATCCACAGCGCGGCGCAGTGCGCCCGACTGATAGCCGTCTTCCCACTCGCCGAGACCATCGGCCCAGGTCACACCGCCATCTACGTCACCGTTGTTCACCGCAACGATGGTCTGCTCGTGACCGCCGGTGAATTTCACCTCAGCAAAATAGTCACCCGACTCCATGGTTGCTCCGGTGGCCTGGGGAATCTCAATCGACGGGATCAGATAACCCGAGGTCGAATTCGGGTCGCCAAAGCCGAAAACCTTGCCCTTCATGTCCTCAAGTGAGGTGATGCCGCTGTCCTTGTGTGCAAACCCAACCGAGTAATAGCCGTAGCCACCATCGGTGTTCACCTTGACCAGTACCGGCTCAACCGCTTCGGGGTCGCTCAGATAGGTTTTGGCATAGCCCGACGCACCCAGCCAGGCGACATCAATCGTGCCGCCCAGCAGCCCCTGAATCACTCCGTTATAGTCGGCAGGGGCAAACAGTTTGGTCGGAACGCCCAACAGTTCTTCGGTGTATTCGCGCAGACACTCGTTTTTGCTCATCCGGTCCTGAGCGTTCTCGCCACCCAGAATACCGATGCGGAATTCGCTGATTTCTTCGGCCATGACCGGTGCAGCCAGTGTTGTGGATGCGACCAAGGCAGCAATCAGTTTTTTCATCTGTCTCTCTCCAGTTTGATAACCCCGGCCTCTCACCGGGCCGGGCGATGAAAGGGGTTGGGATGGCTCAGATGGTTGCTTCTGCTTCCATCAGCGCCTTTCGCGTGGCGTCGAGCGTTTCGATTTCCGTTGATGTCGCTTCTTCCGAGAAGCTGGCATCGGCGCCATAGATCTCGCGGGCGACGCCTGTGGTCAGTTGCTCGGGCAGCCCATCGAAGACGATGCGCCCGTCGCGCATCCCAACCACGCGGTCGCAATAGCGACGTGCTGTGTCCAGCGTGTGCAGGTTGGCGATGACGGTACGGCCATCTTCTTCGTGGATGCGGCGCAGCGCCTGCATCACCACCTGTGCATTCATCGGGTCCAGCGAGGCAATTGGTTCATCCGCCAGAATAATCCTCGGGTCCTGCATCAGCGCCCGCGCAATCGCCACGCGCTGTTGCTGGCCGCCCGACAAGGCCTCGGCCCGTTTCGGAGCATGTTCCGCAATTCCCAACCGGTCCAGAATGTCGATGGCACGGTGAATTTCATCAATCGGGAACAGGTTGAACATAGCGGCCAGCGTCGAATGACGGTTGAGCGTGCCATGCAGCACGTTCGAAACCACATCCATGCGCGGCACCAGGTTGAACTGTTGGAAGATCATCGCGCAATCAGCCTGCCAGGCGCGTTTCTCACGGCCTTTCAGTTGGGTGATGTCCCGACCCTCAAACAGGATTTCGCCTTCGCTGGCATCCGTCAGGCGGTTAATCATCTGCAGCAGGGTGGACTTACCCGCGCCCGACCGTCCGATGATCCCGATCATGCATGGCCTGTCCACATCCAGCGTCGCAGCATTCACGGCAACATTGTCACCAAAGCGTTTGGTCAGTTTCTTGATACGCAGCACGTGCCACCCCCAATTCGTGTTGGCGGACTGCTACAGATGCCGTTCAAAGGATATGTGTCAGCGTAGTGAAAGTTTTGTAACGCCCCGGCGCGCGGGGGGGTATCCATCGCCCCGCCTCACGGGTATACGCATCCGCGACTCTTCAGCTGATACGAGGCCAATATGAGCTTTGACCGCACCATCAAGATCGCGCCGTCCATTCTGTCCGCCGACTTTGCCAATTTCGGGCAAGAAATTCAGGCCATCGAAGCGCAGGGCGCGGATTGGGTCCATGTTGACGTAATGGATGGCCATTTCGTCCCGAACCTGACCTTTGGCCCGCCAGCCGTCAAAGCGTTCCGCCCGCATGTAAAGACGGTCATGGACGTGCACCTGATGATCACGCCGGTCGATCCATACATCCAGGCCTACGCTGATGCAGGCGCCGACATTCTGACCGCGCATGTCGAGGCGGGGGCCCACACCCACCGCACACTGCAGGCGATCCGCGCCGCAGGCATGAAGGCAGGTGTCGCCTTGAACCCGGGCACCCCGGCTGAGGCGGTCGAACATCTGCTGGACCTCACCGATCTGGTCTGCGTCATGACCGTAAACCCCGGCTTTGGCGGCCAGAAGTTCATCGACATGACTGGCAAGATCCGCAAATTGCGCCAGATGATTGGTGACCGCCCCGTGCATATCGAGATCGACGGCGGTGTTGATCCCCAGACAGCGCCCCTTGTTGCCGCAGCGGGGGCTGATGTGCTGGTGGCCGGGTCTGCCGTGTTCAAAGGCGGATCAGTTGATCGGCCCGAGGTTTACGGTGAGAATATTCGGGCCGTACGGGCCGCAGCTGAAGGCGGGTTGGGCTGATCTGCCAACTCGCGACTGCATAGTTGGCTTTATCCGCAAAACTGAATTTCGTTGAACTCATCGGGCGGGATACGCCCCGCCTTGACGTTCTTGTTGCGGCCTTCATTAGGGTCATAGACGCGCCGGGCTGAAGCCCGGCCTACGAGTCGGTCGAAGGCCTTCGATACAAAGCCTTACAAAAAAGGCCGCCCCCTTGTGGAACGGCCTTCTTTAGTTCAATGGAGTGGGCTCTCATTGCTCTTTCAGAGCAACTGCCGCCCACCGGCCA
>NZ_JBQFLY010000012.1:0-137231 GCF_056531545.1 Ruegeria sp. N10
CGGTGCATGGCATTCTGGTACAGCTGCCGCTGCCAAAACACCTGAACGAGGATCTGGTGATCAACTCGATCGATCCGGCCAAGGATGTGGATGGGTTCCACATTTCGAATGTGGGCCTGCTGGGCACCGGTCAGAAATCGATGGTGCCCTGCACCCCGCTGGGTTGCCTGATGATGCTGCGCGATCACCACGGGTCGCTGTCGGGCATGGATGCAGTTGTCATCGGTCGCTCGAACATCGTGGGCAAGCCGATGGCGCAGCTGCTGCTGGGGGACAGCTGCACCGTGACCATCGCGCATTCGCGCACCAGGGACCTGCCGGATGTGGTGCGCCGCGCCGATATCGTCGTGGCCGCTGTCGGCCGCCCCGAGATGGTGCCCGGCGACTGGATCAAGGAAGGCGCCACCGTGATCGACGTGGGCATCAACCGCATCGAACGCGATGGCAAGACCAAGCTGGTCGGCGATGTCGACTATACCAGCGCCGCCGAGCGCGCCGGCGCCATCACCCCCGTCCCCGGCGGCGTCGGCCCCATGACCATCGCCTGCCTGCTGGCCAACACCCTCACCGCCTGCTGCCGCGCAAACAAACTCCCCGAACCAGAAGGCCTGACCGCGTGATATACGCGGGGCCGGATCGGACCCTTCGGACCGGCCCCCTTTTTTGGCAGGCAAAGCTCCAGCCAAATCGCCCCCTGACCGCCCCCTGACTGCATGGGCAAAGCACCCTGAATGGGTTTGACAGCCGAACAAATCGTGATATCCCTGTAATCCCAGCTGGTTACAGGTGAAGGCACTATTGTGTTTGACACATTCGGGGTGAGCTATGCTAATTCATGCACAAAAGCGGTATGACGTCTAAAATAAGTATAATCCTGAAGGCATTTTCACCGCAGCGTGTGGTGGCGGGTTTGGTCTTTCTTCCTTTACTTGCATATGCGTTTCCACCCTTCCTTGATTCTGACCTGTCATTTGGACTGCGGCTTGTATTCTGGGCCGGAGTGATGGTCCTTGCTTTGACGGTGACTGGGCTTGCCAGAAAGCTGATGCGGAAGAACTCCGTTTTCCTGAATGTTCCGGCGAGGGATCTGGCATTTGTTTCTTTGACCTTGGCATTGTTCACGCCTTCACTTTGGATGTTGGCCTGGGTTCTTTTCACCTGTGGTGGATACATGGCGCCGGACGCCGAGAGGGTTGTGGTTTATGGCGCTTTGTTCGCGACAGGCTTGATGCTTGTACAGCGCAACGATCTGAATGCCGCGGCAATTACTGAATCTGATCTTGAAAAACCACGACTTGTCAAACGCTTGCCACCCAGATTCAACGGGCAGATCTATCGCTTGACCGTTCGGGATCACAACGTGGATGTTGTCACCTCAGAAGGCACCTTCACGCTCCGGTCGCGTTTCACAGATGCGATTGCCGAGATGGAGCCTGTCCCGGGTCATTGCTCGCACCGTTCGCATTGGGTCACCGACGCATCCATTGTAAGTGTCGAAAGGGAAGGCAGTAAAACCTATCTGAAATTGATCAATGGTGATCTGGTTCCGGTCAGCCGGAAATACAAACCGATGCTGGAAATGGATGGCCTGATCTGAACCTATTGCGGCATTGGCAACATGTATGGACGCGGACCTGTGAGGATCGCCATCGCCTGCGATCCCATCAGTGCCGACAGCACTTGATCAGAGCTGCGAAGCCCCCCGGTAAAAGCGCCATAGGCCGGAAGTATAATGCGATGATCATTCAGCAGAAAAGCGGGGCGTGAAATATGACGTCCCTTGACCCTGATCCGGACTTTTGGATGGTAATGGCCGGAAACTTCTCCTCGCGCGGGATCCTGCGCGATATGACGGAAAACAAGCGGGCCACGGTGCCATTCGAACAGATGGGTTCCACCCAGCTCAATAGGACCGGGATCGTGGTTCCCCTCAATCCAGATCCACTGACGTCCGGACTGTAAGGTCGCGATCCTCAGCATTTCTGATTTTGGCAGCGCCCGGGCAGCTTCAAGATCATCGAAGCTGTCGCCCAGACATACAATGGTTTTGGCGTTCGTTTGTCCCAGGTCATCTTTCAGGCGGTCCAGCGTTTCACGGCTGTCATAAGGCGGAAGTGAAGGCCCACCACGCCGCGCGACGCGCTCGGATTTACCCAGATGCAAGTCCGACACGCACAGCAAGCTTTCGTCTGGCCACCAAAGCGCACCGGACGGCAAAGCACACAGGCGCTGACCCGCAAAGGGAAACTCAAGTTCGTTCATGTTACGTTCTTGGCCTGTTTCAGGGCCCGACGCAAGCAGATCAAAGCTGTTCCAACCCCGCCGCTTGCAGCAGCCGCGCGCTTTCTTCCGCCAGAAGCCTTTCTTCGGCACTGCCTTTCACCGGCACTTTGCCAACCTCCAGAAACAGTGGCGCTGACAGGGGCGAGACACGCTCGAGCCGCACCAGATCAATCCTGTCTCCAATTCGGGCCAGCATTGTTTCGATCCGACCGAAATCGACAAGCCCACGCATGGCTTCTTCGCGGGTGATCTGCATCAATAGGTGATCGGGATCGTATTTCAGCAAGGTGTCATACAGGATATCGGACGAAAACGTAGCCTGCCGCCCGCTTTTGCGCTGCCCTGCCATGTTGCGTTCGATCAGACCGGCAATGGTGGCCGAAGCACGAAACGTGCGCTTCATAACGGCGTTACCTGCCAGCCAGGTGTCAAGCCCGTCGCGCAGTGCATCGGGTTGAAGCAACGGGCGGGGATCGGTAACCGCGTCCAGACCCCAGATCAGTGTGGCATAGTCCGTGGCGACAAAACCCAGCGGGGCCAGTCCGGTCTCCTCCATCCGTTTTGTCAGCAACAGGCCCAAAGTCTGTTGTGCATTTCGTCCGGCAAAGCCGTAAACGCAAAGATGTTCACGCCCGTCGCTGGGAAAGCTCTCGATGAGCAGCCGGTCACGCTGGGGCAGGCGGGACATCTGGCGCTGCAAATCCAACCATTCAGCCGTATGAGGGGGAAGCTGTGGCCAGCCCTGTTGGGCAAACATGTTCAGGATGCGGTCGCTGAGCTGCGTGGAGGTTGCGAATTTCGTGCCCGAAAAGGTCGCAATCTTTGGCTTTCGGTCTGCGCGCCGCGTGACTTCGACCACCATCTCGCGCAGTCCCTCATACCGCACGATTTGCCCACCGATCAGGAAGGTGTCGCCGGGCGTCAGCGAGGCAGCGAATGCTTCTTCTACTTCTCCCAGTGGCTTGCCGCCCCGGTTGCGTTTCAGACGAACCTTGAGCGTATCCGTGTCCTGAATAGTGCCCAGGTTCATACGAATTCGCGATGCGGCGCGCGGGTCGCGCAGTTGCCAGTGCCCGTCGGCGCCGTGTTGCAGCCTTTGCCAGCGATCATAGGCTCGCAGAGCATAGCCGCCGGTAGCACAGAAATTCAGGCAAGCGTCAAACTCGGCCCGCTTCAGCTGAGCGTAAGGCCCGGCGGATGTCATCTCGGCATAAAGATCATCAGCGTTAAACGGCCCGGCGCAGGCGGCAATCAGGATATGCTGGCACAAAACATCGCGCGGGCCTCGGCCGCGGGGCTCTCCATCCAGCTCATGGGCTTTGGCGGCCTCTAGCGCGGCGACGCATTCGACCACTTCGAAGCGATTTGCAGGCACCAAAAGGGCTTTGGAAGGTGCGTTATAGCGATGGTTGGCCCGTCCTATCCTTTGCACCAGCCGTTTGACGTTCTTGGGCGCGCCGATCTGGATCACCAGATCGACATCCCCCCAGTCGATGCCCAGATCCAGCGAACCGGTGCAGACGATGGCGCGCAAGTCACCCCGGACCATCGCCGCCTCGACCCGCTCGCGCTGCTGCCGGTCCAGACTGCCGTGATGGATACCGATGGGCAGACCGTCATCATTGGCCAGCCACAGATTGTGAAAGAATATCTCGGCCTGGGCGCGCGTATTGTGAAAGATCAATGTGGTCTTGTGCTGCTTGATCTGCTCCAGCACGGCTGGAATAGCATAAGCCGCGCCACCGCCAGACCAGGGCGGCATTTGCGACGTTTCCAGCATTCGGATATCCGGGTCCGGGCCGGGGTCGGCCTGTACAATCTGGCAGGGGTCAGGGTGGCAAGCCAGAAAGCGGGCAATCGCAACAGGATCTTCCACCGTCGCCGACAACCCGACGCGGCGCAGATCGGGATTGAGGCGTTGCAGACGTGCCAGCGCCAGCATCAGCTGATCTCCGCGCTTGCTTTCAGCCAGTGCGTGGATTTCATCGACGATGATCCGCTGCACACCTTCAAACATACGCGGGGCATCCTCGTACGAGTTCAGCAACGCCAGACTTTCCGGCGTGGTCAACAGGATATGCGGTGGATCAGCCCTTTGGCGTTTCTTCTGCGTGGCTGAGGTGTCACCGGTTCGATCCTCGATCCTGACAGGCAGGCCGATCTCATCCACCGGGGTGCGCAGATTGCGTTTGATGTCGGCGGCCAGCGCCTTGAGCGGCGAGACATAGATCGTGTGCAATCCATTGTGGCCAGCATCCGCAAGTTCAGCCAGCGACGGCAGAAACCCGGCCATGGTTTTGCCGCCACCGGTGGGCGCAATCAGCAGTGTCGCCGGGCTGAATGCGCGGTCGAACATCTCTTGCTGATGCGGGTGGATGGACCAGCCTTTGGTGGAAAACCACGCGGCAATCCGTGCGGGAATCTGCGTCATGAACGCAGACTACCCGCCCCAGAGTGGTAATGGCACGGCGTTATTTGACGATTTTCTCGTCTTTGACGAACATGTTGGCCCAGGCCCGGTCGATCAGTTCGGGGCTCATCTGATAGGGGATGCCTTCGAACTCGCAGATCGAGATCATCTGGTCGATCAGAAAGATCGGTTGATAGTTGGCGTAGATGTTGTTGATGGTCGGGTATTTGACCTTCAGCAGGTGCACCAGCGCCGCCTCATCCAGCGGCATCCCGCGTTTGCGCGCAACCATGGCGAAAATCTTCAGGAAGTTTTCCTGATTCGGGCCGTCGATCTTGATCTTGAAGAAGATTCGGCGCAGGGCCGCCTGGTCAAATATCTCGTTCGGGTGGAAGTTGGTCGAGAAGATGACCAGCGTATCAAACGGAACTTCGAATTTCTCACCCGATTGCAGGCCAAGGATATCCTTGTTCTCTTCCAGTGGAACAATCCAGCGGTTGACCAGCGCCTGCGGCGGTTCGGCCTGACGGCCAAGGTCGTCCACGATAAAGATGCCGCCCGTGGATTTCAGCTGCAGCGGTGCCTGATAGGTTCGCGCGGTAGGGTTATAAACCAGGTCCAGCATACTAAGCGACAGTTCACCGCCGGTGACAACGGTCGGGCGTTCACACTGTACATAGCGTGAGTCGAACCGTTTGCGGCGGCGCAGGCTGTTCGGGTCGTCGGCTTCCTGCTCGATCGCGGTGTGCACGATCGGGTCGTAGACCGTGATCACCTGCCCCGCATATTCGATGGCGTAGGGCACATAGACATTGTCCCCCAGCGCATCGCGAATGCCGTTCGAGATGGACGATTTACCGTTGCCCGGCGGACCATACATCAGGATCGACCGGCCTGCGCTGACTGCCGGGCCTAGATGATCCAGCAGGCTGTCGGGCAGAACCAGATGGCCCATGGCGTTGGTCAACTGGTCGCGCGTGACCTGAATGTTGCGGATCGATTGACGTTTGACTTGCTCGCGATAGACATCCAGCGGAACGGGCATCGCACCGAAATACTCGGACTGGCTGAGGGCATCCAGAGCGCGGGCCTTGCCGGCATCAGTCAGCTGATATCCCATCTCGTTGCCGCTGTTGGCGTTCAGCGTCCCCATTGCCTCAAGCAGCTTCTGCTCGCGTGCGATGTCGATCAGTTCCTGGGTCACAGCGCCAGGCAGACATATGGCCGCAGAAACTTCTGACACGGTGCTGGTGTTCTTGCGGAATATGGTCTTAAGCAAGATATCCCGCATCATCACCAGCGGAAGCTTCATTTCGCTTAACCCCTTCGGGGTAGGGGGGGCCATAACAGAGGAAGTCTGCATATTCATGCGCGGTGCTCGTTCGTCAAATTGTAACGCCAACTGCCCGAATAAGGGCGACTTGAAGGAAAAATGACCCAGCTTTGTGGCGGGACAAAGGCAGCGGCAAGGCGCGCTGATGATAGTTTACGAACCGAGAACAGTACCCAGAATCAGATACATGGCCAGCGAGCCACCCAGTGCGAACCCCATGGGGAACTGTTTGCCCCGATCCCAGCTTTCCCAATGTGGCGCAATGGTGCGCAACCTTGTGATTTTCGCCAAACGATGCGTGACCACGGCGGCCAGAATACAGGCGGTCAGAATAAGCAGTACCAGCTTTAGATCGCCAAGCCAGACAAATGGCGCGGACGCGGCAAGAAACTTAGCGTCGCCCGCGCCCATTGCCCCTGACGCGTTCAGAAGAATGCCGAAAATCAACACCACGGGGATATGCAGAAGGTGCCAGAAATAGATCGGCATCGACACATTGATCAGCAACAGATGACCGCTGACCGCGCCGGTGGACCAGGGCGGGATGGCAACCAGCCCGACCACGACAAAAATCAACGCCAGCGCAACAACTGCATGGTTTTTGATCCGCATCTCACGCATATCCGTGAAGGCCACGTAAAAGCAGATCGGCAGCACGAAGGGCAGGAACCATGCCGCCGCCGCAGCGGGGATTTGCATGTGTCAGGCCTCTTCAAGCGCACGAAGCGAGCGGACCGCTTCATCGAAATGTTGCGGATGGGTGGCAATGGCCTCGCGGAACAGGTTTTTCGCGGTTTCTACATCGCCCTGCTTGACCGCGGAAATACCCATCGTATTCAGCAGTAGCGCCCGTTCAACCTGGGTCATCGGCACCACTGGAAGGCTATAGTTGCCCTGCGCTGACCGGGCCAGCACCAGATTATTCTTGGCAGTGAACAAAGAGCTGTCCTGGCGGACTGCGTCGGTGAACAGGCGTTCGGCCTCGGCATACTGGCCACGGGTCAGTTTCGAATACCCCCAATTGTTCATTACGCTGCCCGGACGGGTGGTCAGCCCAACGGCCGTTTCATAGAAATGATCAGCCCGCTTCCACTCTTTCCGGGAATCCGCGACCACCGCCTCAAGGCGATAGCGTTTAAAGGTTTCGAACGTTGGGGGAACCGTATCCAGAACGGTTTTGGCCTGAGACCAGTCGCCATTTCGCACCAGCGCATCGGCGTACTCGACCTTGTCTGCGGCGTTCGTACCCTTCATTGTCGTCACGCGCTTCCACGCTGCTGCCGCTTCGGTGGTGCGTTTTGCGCGTCCCAGGGATATTGCCAACCCGCGCTGAAGATCGATGCGATCAGGGTTCTTGAGTGCGGCACCGTGAAAATAGGTCACTGCCTCATTCGGGTCGGCGGCACTCAACAACACATCGTTCAGGTTGGTTTCGTCAATAACGTTCACTTCCTGAAACGTCCGTTCCACTTTTTCCTCTTCGGATTCCTTTGCACAGGCCGAAAGGATCAGACCGCTGAAAACAACAGCCGGAATCAAGAATTGCTGGCGCATTTTTTGCGTCCTTTACTGCTCTTGCCTCGATTACTGAATCTTGCGTAGCGCGAATTGCCCGTCGCCAAGCTGCTCCAGTGTATATTCTTGTTGTTCTTGCGGGATATTATTAACAGGATTTTCCATTTTTGCGAGTGCTAAGCGCAGATTGTCGCGGATTGCGTCACTTTCGCCATTGTCCAGCGCGTAAGCCCGTTGAAAGACCTGCGCCGCTTCGGGGTACTCCTGTTTCTCCATCAGCAGAACGCCCAGATTATTCCATGCAACAGGCCAATCCGGATCGCCTTCCACGGCACGGCGCAGCAATTTCTCGGCCTGCCCTAAACGCCGCAACCCAAGATTGGCCGTACCCAGAGAGGTCAAGACCTGTGTCGTCATACCCTGGTCCAGGGCGGCGCGGGTAAAAGTATCAAGCGCGAGTTCGTATTCACCGGCAGCCATCAGCCGGTTTCCGACCTCGATATTGTCTTCTGCTTGTCCCCTGGGATCAACTCCCGGCGCATCCAGGCCGTTCGGCGAGAGGCCCTCTGTGCAAGAAGCCACCATGGTGCAAACCACGGTGGCCTTAAGTATTCGGCGGAACCCGGACGGGAAGCACCAGAATTCAGCTTTCATAGGGTTTTATCCGCCCGCACGCCCGAAACTCGAAATGACATTCGCCGACGGGCCGACCAGAATGATCAGCAGTGGCGGAACTGTCAGCATCATTGTGACAAGAGTCATCTTTGTAGGCAACTTGTTCGCAGCCTCTTCGGCGCGCATCACGCGTTTGTCACGCATCTCTGAGGCGTAAACCCGCAATGCCTCGGCAATGGATGTGCCGAAAGTCGCTGACTGGATCATCACGGTGACGAATGAGTTTACGTCCTGTACGCCGCAGCGCACTCCGAAATCGCGCAATACAGTGTCTTTGTCCTTACCGGCTTTCATCTCGTGTGCGACGGTTTCGAATTCCTGAGCGATATCGGGGTAGGAGGATTTCATTTCACCGGACACGCGAACGATGGCCTGGTCCAGTGACTGTCCGGCCTCAACGCAGACCAGCATCAGGTCAAGCGTATCGGGAAAGCCTGCTGTAATTGCCTCTCTGCGTGCTTCGACCCGGCGCGTGATCCAGTATTTCGGGGCGAAATAACCAATTGCGGCTGGCACGAACACCCGGATCATCATTTGCTGGCCGGTGAATTCCTGACCGTTTGAAAGGACCGTAATCAGCAGAACACCGACAACGATACCAATGATACCTAGCGAAAACTGCGCAAAGTGAAAGAACCGGACCGCATCTTTTGACCGATATCCCGCCTGACGCAGCTTCAGCTCAACCGCCGAATACTCTTCTTCGTTTTTCGGCTCCAGAAAAGTCGCGAATTTCTCAAGCTGCTCATTTCGACTGGAGTTTCGCAGTTGCTCTTTCTTGCTTTTTTTCGTTGCCCGCGGGGCCGCATTCGACCGCTGAAGTTTCTTCAGAGGATCTTCCGGCTGGCTCATGATTAGTGAGACAGCGACAAGAACCATGATCAGGCCAAGTACACCCACCACGATAAGGGGGCCGAACTCACCCAGGTGTTGAGTCAGCAGATCATTGATGTTGGTCAGAAATTCCATTGTGCTGCCCTCAGACCTTGATGTTGGTGATGATCTTCATGACGATCAGGTTCAGTGTCAGCAAAATGCCGACAATGAAACAAGCAGGGATGAACCAGGGGTGATCCAACACTTCGTCATAATATCCTGGGTCCTTGACCAGGATGAAAATCAGACACGCAATTGGGAAGCCAGACAGGAACTTGCCTGACCACTGTGCTTCGGCCGTGATTGCCTTGACACGCCGGAACAGGCGGAACCGCGCACGGATCACCTGTGCCAATCCAGCCAGAATTTCGGCCAGGTTACCACCGGACTGCTGCTGAATACCCACAGCAACCGCGAGGAACCGCAAGTCCTGCATATCCAGACGTTCAGCCATATCCTTCAGCGCCTCGCCCACATCGCGACCATAGGCGCATTCATCCGCGATAACACCAAACTCGGTTCCCAGCGGATCCTGAACTTCGTTCGAAACAACCTGAATTGTCGAAACGAAAGGATTACCCACACGCAGCGAACGCACCATCAGCTCAACCGCGTCAGGCAGCTGCTCTTCGATCATTCCCATACGTTTCTTGGCCTTGTGGTTCACCCACGCGTAAACGCCGCCAATACCGATGGCGATTGAAATCGCGGCGCGCAGCGCTGTGTCTGTCGCGGTACCGATGCTCAGACCCACAAACGCCATGGCCGAGACCAGCGCCATTATCATGATCAGTTGACGGGGAGAAAACGCAATGGCGGCTTTTTGAGCCTTGTCAGCAAGCAGCGAATACAGAGGGATGCTCTGTGATTTCATGTGCTGCTGCATTTCCTTGCGCAGCTGCTCCAGAACCTGTTCGCGCCCGGCACCCTTTTCCAGCATGTCCAGACGCCGGTTGACCCGGCTGTTCAGACTGATGGATTTGCCGAACGCAACCAGATAGATGCCCTCGACCAGGGCAAGAACCCCCACAAAGATGGCGACATAGATGATCGCCTCCATAGGCAATTGCATACCCGGTTCTCCTACATTGTGGTTGGGTCGTAGATGGATGCGGGCAGATCAAAACCCCACAGACGGAAGCGTTCCGAATAGTGGCTGCGCACCCCAGTTGCCGTAAAGTGACCGATGATCTTGTTGTCAGGTGTCAGGCCAACACGTTGAAAACGAAAGATTTCCTGCATCGAAATCACGTCACCTTCCATACCGGTAATCTCGGTGATCGAGGTCATCCGGCGCGAACCATCCTGCAATCGGCTGGCCTGAACGATTAGGTTCACAGCGCTTGCGATCTGGCTGCGGACGGCCTTAATGGGCATTTCGATGCCGGCCATCGCGATCATGTTTTCCAAACGTGAAATCCCGTCACGGGCCGAGTTCGCGTGGATCGTGGTCATCGAACCGTCGTGGCCAGTGTTCATGGCCTGCAACATGTCGATCACCTCGGCGCCGCGTGTCTCGCCGACGATGATGCGGTCAGGTCGCATACGCAGGGCGTTTTTCAGACAGTCGCGCGGGCTGACCTCACCTTTGCCTTCCACGTTAGGCGGTCGGCTTTCCATCCGGCCCACATGGGTTTGTTGCAGCTGAAGTTCCGCCGTATCCTCGATGGTCAAGATGCGTTCGGCATCGTCGATAAAGCTGGACAGAGCGTTGAGTGTGGTCGTTTTACCGGAACCGGTACCGCCCGACACGATGATATTAAGACGGGTTGATACGGCAGCCTGCAAATAGGCAGCCATTTCCTCGGTGAACGCACCGAAACTGACTAGATCATCAATACCCAGCTTGTCTTTTTTGAACTTACGAATCGAAACCAGAGACCCATCTACCGCGATAGGGGGCACCATGGCGTTGAATCGCGATCCATCGGCCAGTCGGGCGTCAACATAAGGGTTGGATTCATCAACACGACGGCCCACCGCAGACACGATCTTGTCGATGATCCGCATCAGGTGCTTTTCATCCTTGAACGTGATGTCGCTGATTTCCAGCTTACCGGCACGTTCCACGAATATCTGATGCGGTCCGTTGACCAGAATATCGTTGACCGTATCGTCCTGTAGCAGCGTCTCAAGCGGACCAAGACCCGTTACTTCGTCGTACAGTTCTTTGTTCAACTGCGATCGGTCATCGCGATTCAGAACGATGTTCCTGGTTTCCAGAACTTCGCTGGCGATTGCGCTGATTTCGGCTCGTAGCTCCGCTTCGGCTGCGGTCTCCAGAGCCGCCAGGTTCAGGTTCTCCAGCAACTCGCGATGCAGTTCGATCTTGATCTCACTCAGCCGTTCCTTGCGTTTTCGATCACGATCGGCCCCGGCAACCTCGGCCGTTTTTTTCTGAGGTTTACGTACGACGGCCGTTGCTGCGGGGCTGGGGGCAGCTTGCGCGGCGGGTGCCGCCGTTTCGACCGGCTGCGCTGCCGCTTTAACGGGCTGCGCTGCTGGCTGTTTTTTATATCTTGAGAACACGGCGATCCCCCCTTGGGATGATGTTACGCAGCTTCAGCGCTGTTGCTGCCAAGGCTGTGAAGTGATTTCGCCAGCTTCGCGATTTCCCGGCGAAGCGGGTTCTTGGCGGCTGAATTGGCCAGCGGCAAACCATGGTCGCCACTTTGCATGACAGGCTTGCCCCCATCAGGCAGCAGCAGGTCAATTGAGATGCCAAGGCTTTCTCCCATGCGTTTCACGCGGCTTTTTCCATTCAGGTCGGTGAATTTTGGGGCCCGGTTCAGCGCAAAGCGCAGCTTGTTGAAGGGCAGTTCTTCGGCCTGCAACGCGCGCTTGAGGCGCAGGGCATTCTGAGCCGACCGCATGTCGAGTTCGATCATTGCAAAATACACATGTGCCGCCTGCAAGACCGTTTCCGACCACAAGACCAGCGTCTTGGGCATATCCACAACCACATAGTCGAAATGTGTGCGCGCCATGTCAATCACGCGCTGGATGTCTTCGGGGGTAATCAGGTCCAATGGCACCATGTCGGATGGCGCGGTCAGAACTTGCAGTTTTTCTTCATATGTTTGAAGAGCTTGCGAGAAAACCTCGCTGTCCATCGAATCCGTATCGGACAGCATTTCGAACACCGTCTCGCGACGCGCCAGGTCCAGATAGGTTGAAACCGTGCCGTATTGCAGATCCAGATCGATCAGACAGACGGACGGGGCATCCTTGTCCGATGCACAGGCCAGCTCCCAGGCCAGGTTCACCGCCAAAGTCGTGGAGCCCACGCCACCGGCAAGTCCCTGAACGACGAACAAAGCGCCTTCCTTTGATTCGCCATTTGCCAAAGGAACAGCTGCGGCTTGCGCCATGACAACCGGATCGGGCTGCTTCATGCGTTCTACCGCTTCCTGCAATTCACCTTCCGGAAGCGGGTAGGGGACAAACTCGTCCGCGCCCTTGCGCAGCAGTTGGTGGAGCGAAGCAGGTGTGACGTCCTCGGCGATCAGGACGACCTTGATTTTCTTTTCCTTGGCCCGCGTGATGATTTCACCCATCAATGACAGGTTGTCTTCATCTTCCCCGTCGATTGCCAATGCAACGAATTCAAGCGCTTCGGCTTCTGGCTGGCTGAAAAAGGCCAGCGCTTCGGCAAAACCCAAGTCGCCCCAGCGCTCGCCCAGAATGGTTTCCATGTCTTCAATCAGAAGATCAAAATTCTGGACATCCCGGCTTATGGTGCAGGCCAGGATTGCAGAAGTTTCGTCTTGCGGCGTTGCGCTGGTCATAAACACTATCCTCGTCGTGAGGGCTCAGCATGTCATATGAACGAATTCCGCCAGATTGATGTGCTGTCGCCCCAATACGGTCAAATTTGGCCGCAGGTCACCCTATTGTTCACAATGTTGCTTTGAAGTTGGGCAAGAATTGGGCGCAAAAGAACCAATTGTAGGGAAATGGGCGACGATATCGCCCATTCTGATTGTATTATCCACCAGAGCTATCGACACTAGTTTGTCGTATCTGCTGAAGTCACGTCCTCAATCGCGCTCCTCCACGTCGCACTTTCAACATATTCGCGATAGATGACGTTGGCGTATTTACCGTCCAGCAGTTGCGGATGCCGATCAACAAAGCCCGAAACTTCGGTTACCGTCCTGCGGTTGCGGCGGTCGCGATTCGGTGTTGCGATCAACGGCTGCGCTTTTCCAAAAGATACAACGGCTTCAAGACGTGAACGCGAGATTCCTTGCCGTTCAAGGAATGCGACGACGGCCTGTGCACGGCGTAGCCCAAGGCTCTTGTTGTAGCTGATTGAACCTACGGCATCTGTATGTCCGTAAACCCGGAATCTGGCTTCGGGGAACTGTTTGATCCAGTCAGCCTGCTGCAACAGTATGCTTTGCGCTGATGCGTCCAATTGCGAACTGTTGAAGGCAAAGTTCACCTGGCTGGGCACATCTGCGGCAAATCTGCGGCCGAGAATCTGAGCATAGGTCAATTCGCCGTTTTGAACCTGTATGTTGTTCAATGTCGCGTTTCCAAAGGTTCCGGCATCGATCTCGTATCCGGCCTCGCGCGCACATGCGGCAACGGCGACCGTAAGACCCAGTGTGATGATCCACTTCTGCATTGGTCCTATCCTCCTGATCAATCTAGGACGTAGCCGTACGAGCTGCCAAAATTCTGTTTGGCAACTTCGGATGCTCCGCCGGCTCCGGGACGCTGTGTACGAGCAACCCGACCATTCACGAACAGGTCAAATTCGCTGGGCGGTTTGACACGATCTGTGGGAAGGGCAAGTGCCTCGCCACGTGTCGGCGTTACCAGATGCGCTGTGACGATGACGACAAGTTCACTTTGATCACGCTGATAATCAGCGCTGCGGAACAGGGCCCCCAGAACCGGCACATCCCCCAGCCATGGGACTTGGTTGGCCTGATCCACAAAGCTGTCCTGAAGCAGTCCAGCGATGGCAAAGCTTTCCCCGTCGCGTAATTCTATTGTGGTCTTGGCTTGCCGCACGATAAAGCTGGGAACGGTGTCTCCATTGATAGTGAAGTTCGAGCCGGAGTCGATGCTCGAGACAGACGTGGCCATTTCCAGATTGATCAGGTCGCCGTCCACAACACGCGGAATGAAGTCCATTTCAACACCAAAGGCTTTGTACTCGATTCCCACGACACCATCATCCTGTGGCACCGGAATCGGAACCTCACCGCCTGCCAGGAACGTTGCTTCCTGTCCAGAAAGGGCCGAAAGATTGGGTTCGGCAAGGTTGCGAACAAGGCCCTTCGTCTCGAGAGCTTGCAGCAGCAAGTTGACCTGTGCTGATCCGACCCCGAAACCAAACAACAAGACACCATTTTCAACGGTGACAGGGGGAACAAGGTTCTGCGGATTGAAACCACCGACAAAATCAGTACCTGAAACTGAAAGCGTTGAAGAAAGCTGTTTTGCGACTGAGCGATTCATCTCGGCGAAGCGTACCTTCAGCATAACTTGCTGCACGCCACCCACGGACATCAGATTCGAAACACGTTCCGGCGCGTAGCGTTCAGCCAATTCAAGTGCGCGGGCCAGTTTGGCCGCGCTTGAAACCGTGCCAGACAGTACGATGCCATCATTGGCGGTGCGCACTTCGATCTGCTCGCTTGGCAGAATCTGACGCAGACGCTCTTTGAATTCGGTTACATCGGGCGAGACCCGGACACGTACGTTGGCCAGCAGATTTCCTGCGCCATCGAACAGTGTCAGCGTGGTCAGGCCAGGAGCCTTACCCAAAACGTAGATTGTGCGATCCGAAAGAGAGGAGATATCCGCAATGCCTGCGTTGGCAATGCTGAGCTCTGCAAACGGTTGTTCGCTTTCCACAACGATCGCGCGGTTCATCGGAACTTCCAGCGTTTCCACCGTGCCCTTTTTTACCACGCGAAGGGTTTCAGCCCAGGCGGCATCGCCGACCGGGCCCATAACAAGCGACAACCCCAGCAGGGTTGCGCTGATCCAGGAACGTATTGTCATGTGACCTGCCTCTCCGATCACGCCTCGTTTTTTGGGTCTTTTGCCCTATGTGCTACGAGACTGCGCGAAATCCGAATTTATTGCAATAATCAATGGTTTCTGGAATTTTCCTTATGTGGAGAATTGGCAACAACAATAAGAAAAGAGCCGCATCAGGGATGCGGCTCCAATCTTGTAACACTCTGAATTGGCGTCAGTTTGTGCAGGGGATAGGCACGTTGACAATCTCGCCGCCGCGTCTGATGCGCGTCGTGCAAACCTGTTCAACTTCTTTTTCGGGTTCCGGTGCGGCTGCCGTAATTCCAAGCAGTTTGCGCTGATCCACCTCGATTGCCGACGCAACTGAGTCATCCTGCACACCAACAAGGGCCAGCGACAGGCGACCGGTGTTCTGCGCCTGCGCCAGCGCAGCAACCTGTTCCGGTGTGGCTGCGACCGTGACTGTGCGTGCAATCGTTGCGCTTGCG
Organism: Ruegeria sp. N10; assembly: GCF_056531545.1. NCBI lineage: Bacteria > Pseudomonadati > Pseudomonadota > Alphaproteobacteria > Rhodobacterales > Roseobacteraceae > Ruegeria > Ruegeria sp. N10. Next base: position 15,584 of record NZ_JBQFLY010000012.1, read on the forward strand.
ACGTCCGAACCAGCTGTCTGGTCGACGGCGATGAGCTGAACGTTGGTTTCGATCAGTTTGGTGATGCCGCCAGAATTCCCTTCTACCGTTCCGCTCGATCCGGTCCAGTAGATGTCGACATTATCGCCGGGGCGTAGGAATCCTGAAACACCAGAGGCCACGTCAACGCTAATCGCAAAGGCGCGCATACCTCTTTCAAGACGAGAGGTCAGACCGGCCGATTCGCCAGGCTGTGTGATCTTGACCTCCATGATCGCCTCATCCTTTTCCATAGTCCTCAGAACATAACGCTCATTGGCGCCTCTTTCGGGAAAGAGCACAGCGAGATCAGAGAATGTACCTTCGGGAATCGCGTTTTCCGGCCAGTCTACGGCGCGAATGTCTTCCTGCGTCAGGCGTTCACCGTATTTCAGCGCACGGTTTGAAACGTAAACAGTTACCGTTGGAACGACGTCGACTTTGGCATTGGCCAATGCTTCTTCTGCCGCTTGTTTCTGCCGCGCCAGTTCGCTTTGATAAGCCGCAATATAATTGCGCGCCATGTAAACGGCGCCCCCAGCCAGAGCAACGCCGACAATCAGGACAAGTCCGAATACCGCTCGCATACATGCACCTCTTTCTTATTTAGTCGGATACTAAGCGGCCAAAGGGCCACTTTGAAACAGCACAAGTGTTAAATGTAAATTGTGTCGAAATGTGGGACAAAAATGTCTTTCGGTTGGATTTCCCGCTCTTCAGGCGCTGAACTTGGAAACAATTTTTGCAAACCGGGCATACTCAGGGATGATCGAAGCAAAAAGCCACGCCCTGACCGGTCGTGGCAATATTGTTTTTTGTTGCTTGTGGTCCGGCACAAACCCCTGTCCCGCCAAAAGGTGATAGAGGTTTTAGTTGCCGCCCGCGGTTCCAGCCGTGGTTATACCAGCATTGGCATCGTTATTTGTACCTGTGCTTACGACGGCGGTACTCATTGCTTCGTTAACATTGCCACCCATGCCAGTTACACCGGCATCAATTACGCCATATGCTGCACCGGACAGTCCAATAACGGCGGCGGTGAGAACGACCCAGTCTACGGTAACAGCACCGGCCTCGTCCGACTTAAATATCTTTAAAAACTTGACCATAGTTGTCTCCCAGAGTGTCTTTCCTGAATTGTGCATCACGTTTGCACAGCACTGAGAAACTTTGGTGACGGAAATTGGGCTAAATATTGATTTTCTTCATATAAAAGAGAGTTTTCTGGCTGCACGGAACGTCCCTCTCCGCTCTGTTCAGGAATGAGGAATCGTGCGGTGAACGGTATTGAGTGGCCGACGATATTGCTGGTGAAGATTGCACCTATTCGACAACTGGCGCAAAGGGTGCGTTTGGCCAAACTCATTAGTGTGGAAAAAAGAAAAGCCGCGCCTGATCGGCGCGGCCTGATATCATTCTAAAGCAAACGCCTATTATTTGCTGGCACCTGCTGTGGTGATGCCACCTTCGGCACCAGTGTTGTCGCCAGTGCCCAGCACTGCGCTGTTCAGGGCTTCGTTTACGCCGGTAGCCAGACCAGTCGCGCCGCCCTCGATTTGGTTGTATGCAACGGCTGCCAGGCCGATGACTGCTGCGGTCAGAACAACCCAGTCAACTGTTACTGCGCCGTCTTCGTCTTTGCGGAAGTTCTTGATGAACTTGATCATGTTACGTCCCTCCTAAAGGATCAAAAAGAGTTTAACAAACCTCGGCGTTCTTCAGAGCTTTCTCTCTCAGTCCGCTCATGTCCGTCTCGGTATGGATTAATGTTTGCCTGTTGTGCGTGGCAGGAATTGGGCCAAACACAGATTTTTTTTCGTGCGGCTTAACTTTTTGGTCACTAAATGCGCAAAGCATTGTAAATAAAATAAAAAAAAATTCTTTGATCCGCACCAAGAGCTCCACAGCGGTGCAAATTTACGCCAAATGAGGCGAAATTGCCCCAATTCGCTTTGTTTTTCTGGCTTTGGGCGAAGATTCGCGGTTCAAATCGCGTAAAAAGAATACATGAGGCAGGCACATGACTCTCCGGAACGCACTTCAATGCGCCGGTGTACTGGCGTTTCTACTATCTGGTGTCGCACCGGGGTATGCGACCGAGGTTGAGCCGCGCGGAGTTTACAAGCGGATCAAGGCCCCCAAGCCGGGTGAGCGTCCTCGCGTGACCATTCAGATCACACCCGAGGAACACGCGGCCAAGCCCTCAGCCCCCAGCACAGGGGTGGAGCTGGCGGTTCCAGAAATCATAGCAAGAACCAAAGTGGTTCAGCCCACAGTGCCGGGAATCGGTGCCGTGCCTGACCCGAAAGGGTCGTACAAGGCATTCTGGGACCGCATTTCACCGCATATCGATGAAGGTGGGGCCGGGCGGCTTGATGCTGCGATAAACGCGCTGGCGGCGACGAATGTAAGATCACCCCGGCTGCAATCGCTGCAAAACATAGCAAAAGAACGCGGGATCGAGATTTTGCGGTCAACCGTGGGAACCAATGTGTCGCCAGCGCTGGTGCTGGCCGTCATTTCGGTTGAATCGGCCGGTCGCGCAGATGCCGTCAGTTCGGCCGGCGCGCAGGGGCTTATGCAGTTGATGCCCGCCACAGCTGCCCGCTTCGGTGTTAAGGACAGTCTGCAACCCTCGCAGAACATCGCCGGGGGCGTGAAATACCTCAACTGGCTGATGGAAGAGTTCGGGAATGATCCGATTCTGGTTTTGGCCGGTTACAACGCGGGTGAGGGGGCTGTACGTAAACACAGCGGCGTGCCGCCTTATGCCGAAACCCGGGATTATGTCCCCAAGGTTCTGGCCGCTTTCCAGATCGCGCGGGCTTTGTGCGCGACACCGCCGGATCTGATTTCAGATGGTTGCGTGTTCCAGACCTCAAATTGAAAAAGGCCCGCCTCGATCCGGCGGGCCTTTTCTTTTGTTCAGCCGACGATTGTCGCTTCGGTCGCAGCGCGCATTTCGTCTTCACTGACACCATCTGCCAGTTCGACGATTCTCAATCCGCCCTCGACCACGTCCAGAACGCCCAGATTGGTGATGATGCGATCCACGACACCCTTGCCTGTCAGTGGCAGAGTGCATTCCTTCAGGACCTTGCTTTCACCGTGCTTGTTGGTGTGGTCCATAACCACGATCACGCGCCCAACGCCTGCAACCAGGTCCATGGCGCCTCCCATGCCTTTCACCAGCTTGCCGGGAATCATCCAGTTTGCCAGGTCGCCTTTCTCATCCACTTCCATGGCACCCAGGATCGCAGCAGCGATTTTGCCGCCCCGGATCATCGCAAAGGACGTGGCGCTGTCGAAATAGGCAGTGCGGGACAGCTCGGTGATCGTCTGTTTGCCCGCGTTGATCAGGTCCGGGTCTTCTTCGCCTTCATACGGGAAAGGGCCCATGCCCAGCATACCGTTTTCCGATTGCAGTGTGATGTCCTTGTCGCCGACATAGTTCGCCACCAGCGTCGGAATCCCGATGCCGAGGTTCACATACATGCCGTCGTCCAGTTCCTCTGCCGCGCGTGCGGCCATCTGATTGCGGTCCCAGGGCATTATGCGTCCTCCTTCTTGCGGGTGGTGCGCTGTTCGATGCGCTTTTCGTGATCGCCCTGAATGATGCGATGCACATAGATGCCGGGCAGGTGGATCTTGTCCGGATCCAGTGAGCCGCGCGGAACAATCTCTTCCACTTCGGCCACGCAGATCTTGCCGCAGGTTGCAGCGGGCACATTAAAGTTGCGGGCAGTCTTGCGGAATACCAGATTGCCGGTGTCGTCAGCTTTCCAAGCCTTGACGATGGCCAGATCGGCAAAAATGCCTTCCTCAAGGATATAGGTCTCGCCGTTGAAATCCTTGTGCTCCTTGCCTTCCGCAATCACGGTGCCGACGCCCGTCTTGGTGTAGAACCCGGGAATACCGGCACCACCGGCGCGCATCCGTTCGGCCAGTGTTCCTTGCGGGTTGAATTCCAGTTCCAGTTCACCGCTCAGGTACTGGCGCATGAATTCGGCGTTTTCGCCGACATACGAGCTGATCATCTTTCTGACCTGCCTGGTCTGCAACAGGATGCCGATGCCGAAATCGTCCACACCGGCATTGTTCGACGCAAAGCTCAGGTCTTTGACGCCCGAATCCCTGATGGCAGAAAGCAACAGTTCGGGAATGCCGCACAGGCCAAACCCGCCTGCGGCAATCAGCATGCCATCCGTCAGCACCCCATCGAGTGCCTCGGCGGCATTGGCATAGACTTTCTTCATGGAAAACTCCCCCAATGACATGGTGATGGGCAGGTTGTGCCGCCACGTCATGGGGAAGTCAATAAAACCAGAAGGTTCAGGTATTTCTACGGTAGTTCAGCTTACAATAGTGTCAGTCGGCGATCAGGATTCCGCAGGCGATGCGCCCCCCGGCACCGCCAATGGGTTGGCTAATGTGATCGTCGCCAGCTTCGTGGATGATGAAAGTTGACCCGTCCGCATCCAGCAATGCGCTCCCGTCACCCTCAAGTGAAACAAGGTTTGTAAAGGCCTCCATCTCGCCCACACCATCCTGTCCCACATATAGATTGGGCAGATCGCCGGGCTCGGGGCCCTCAGGGTTCAGCAGCCCATGTGCGCCTTCAACTTTGCCAACATGGCCTTGGGCCGTCTTGAACCCTTCACCGGCCTCGCAGACACCATGGCTGTGCAGGTGTAACCCATGTTTTCCCGGCGGCAGGTCAGTGACGCGTACGTGCAGCAGAACACCATTGGGCCCTTGCGTCGCCTTCGCCTGACCAATGACGTCGCCTTGCGCGTTGATGATTTCGGCTGTGGCAGATTTGACGTGATGCGCGGTCTGGCCCTGCGTGGCAGCCGCAACGCCTATCGCCGCAACAAGAATGGCGGTTCTGAACATGTCTCAACTCCTTTACTGAACAACGCAATCTTGTATCGCGTCAGTCCATAAACACGCAGGCCGGTTCCTTTATTCAGAAACTGGCCCGCGCGTTTGGTGACATGTCCCGGTCAAACGTCCGGATTATTCAGCCGCTTTCTTTGCTGTCTTCTTCGCGGCTGCCTTCTTTTTGGGTGCAGCCTTTTTTTTGGTGCCTTTCTTGGATGCGCGCTCATTGACCAGTTCTATGGCCATTTCCTGCGTCAGCTCTTCGGGCTTGATGTCTTTCGGGATGGTCGCGTTGACCTTTTCCCATTTTACATATGGCCCGTACCGTCCGTCCAGAACCTGCATCGCGCCGCCGTCTGGATGCTCGCCCAGGTCTTTCAAAGCTTTTGCCGCGGCGCGCCCGCGTCCGCCGGGATTGGCCCGTTTCTCGGCCAAAAGCTCAACGGCGCGGTTCATACCGATTTCGAACACATCGTTTGGGTCTTTGAGATTGGCATAGACCGGCTTGGCTTCATCGGCCAGCTGATGCATCAGATAGGGGCCAAAACGCCCGAAGTTCGCTGTGATCATGCCGCCTTCGGGGTGTTCACCGATCTGACGGGGCAGGGACAGAAGCGTCAGCGCCTTGTCCAGATCCATGTCATCCTTGCTCCAGCCGCGTGGAAGCGAGGAGCGCGGCGGCTTTTTGTTCTCGGGCGTGGGTTCGCCTCGCTGGACATACGGCCCAAAGCGACCGGATTTCAGCCAGATCTCATCCCCGGCGTCTTCGCCTAGCAATTGTTCGTCGCCTTCCGCGCCTTCACCGGCGATGGGCCGTGTATAGTTGCACTCCGGATAATTGCCGCAGCCCACGAACCCGCCAGTGCGCGAGGTTTTCAAGTGCAATTGCCCCAAACCGCATTTCGGGCAGATGCGCGGGTCGGACCCGTCCTCACGCGGGGGGTAAAGCTGTGGCGCCAATGCTTCGTCCAGCTTGTCCAGCACTTCCGAGATGCGCAGTTCGGATGTTTCACCAATCGCTACTGAGAAATCACGCCAGAACTTGCCCAGCAGATCCTTGTAGTCACGATCACCGGCGCTGACGTCATCCAGTTGCTCTTCCAGATTCGCGGTGAACTCGTAGCCAACGTACTGGCGGAAGAAATTCAGCAGAAAGATAGTGACGATCCGGCCCTTTTCCTCGGGGATCAGCCGGTTCTTGTCCTTGCGCACATATTCGCGGTCCTGAATCGTGGTCACGATCGAGGCATAGGTCGACGGACGTCCGATCCCCAACTCCTCCATCCGCTTGACCAAAGTGGCCTCGGTATAGCGCGGCGGCGGTTGCGTGTGATGCTGCAACGCCAGAACGGCTTCGTTATCAGCCATGATTGCGGCTTTGTCCGACTCGCTGGTGGCCTTGGCAAACTGATCGCGCAACGTAGTTTTGGAGAAGCGCGCGGGGTCGCCCTGCATGATCTGCGGCAGGCGTTTTTCGTCATCATCGGCGACATCATCGCGGCCTTCCTCATAGACGCGCATGAATCCGTCGAACAATACCACCTGACCGGTGGCACGCAGACCGACTTGACCGTCATCACTGCCAATCTCGACCGTGGTGCGCTCCAACCGTGCTGCCGCCATCTGGCAGGCAATCGTCCGTTTCCAGATCAGATCATAAAGCTTGCGCTGATCTTCATCCGTGACCTTCAGCGCCTTGGCATCACGCGTCATATCCGTGGGGCGGATACACTCGTGTGCTTCCTGCGCGTTTTTGGCCTTGTTCTTGTACATACGCGGGCTGTCCGGCACATATTCTGCACCGTATCGATCCGCGATGGTGTCGCGCGTTGCCGTCACGGCCTCGGGGGCCATGTCGATCCCGTCGGTTCGCATATAGGTAATGTATCCGGCCTCATAGAGGCGCTGCGCCACCTGCATCGCATGGCGCGCGCCCATGCCGAATTTGCGGCTGGCCTCCTGTTGCAGGGTCGAAGTCATGAACGGCGCGCTTGGATTGCGCGCGGCGGGCTTGGCTTCGACCGAAGTCACACGCAGCGCGCGGCTGGTGACGGCCTGAACCGCCAGTTCGGCCTGTGTTGCGTTGGTCAGATCGTGCTTGTCTAGTTTCTTGCCCGCCAACGTGACCAGCCGCGCCTCATAGGTTTGACCACGCGGTGTCTCGAACAGGGCCCGGACCGACCAGTACTCGACCGGCTTGAACGCTTCGATCTCCATCTCACGCTCGACGATCAGGCGCAGACAGACCGATTGCACCCGACCTGCGGATTTTGCACCGGGCAGTTTGCGCCACAGAACCGGCGACAGGTTGAAGCCAACAAGGTAATCCAAGGCGCGGCGTGCCAGATACGCTTCGACCAGGGGCATATCGACATCGCGCGGGTTTTTCATCGCCTCTGTCACCGCCTCTTTGGTGATGGCGTTGAAGGTCACCCGGCTGACCGGTGTATCTTTCTTGATCGATCGGCGCTTGGTCAGCGCTTCCTGCAAGTGCCAACTGATCGCCTCGCCCTCACGATCAGGGTCGGTGGCGAGGATCAGCGCGTTGTCTTCTTTCAGCGCGTCGGCGATGGCCTTTACATGTTTGCGGCTGTCATTGCCCACTTCCCATGTCATGCAAAATCCATGGTCCGGATCGACCGATCCGTCCTTTGGCGGCAGGTCCCGCACATGGCCGTAAGAGGCCAGAACGGTGTAGTCAGGGCCGAGATATTTATTGATTGTTTTTGCTTTGGCCGGAGATTCTACAACAACTACGGGCATTTAAGGGGAAACCTCGCTCGACGAATTTGGCGCCTTTTATGGTGGTGCAAAATGTGTGGGGCAAGCGGGGATTGTCAATGCGTTCCTTTGGCAGGCGGAAAAGCGACGTGATTTCAGCATGATACCCGCGCCGACTGGCAAGCAGAGCGTTCGGCTGGGCATTCTTGCCTTCCATCCAAGTCAGCTTGCCAGAGACAACAACCCGCCCGGCTGGCGCTGGATTCGTCCGTCCAGTTCAAGGTCGACCAGCGCTGGCCCCAGATCCCCTGCCGAGGCCGCAATATCGCGCAGCAACTGGTCTTCGGCGATGGGGGAAGGTCCCAGCCGCTCAAGGATTTGCGCCTGCAAATCCTGTGCGGCAGGCCGTGGCTGCTTGGCAGGTGGCAGCTCGGGTTTTGCAAAGATCGGATCACCGTGCCGTGGCAGGGCCTCTACAACGTCGTCCACCGACCGAACCAGCGTTGCACCGTCCCGAATCAAAAGGTTGCACCCGGCAGCGCGGGCGTCGAACGGGTGGCCGGGCACGGCCAGAACCTCGCGCCCCTGATCCAGGGCGTCACGCGCCGTGATCAGGCTGCCGGATTTGGCGGCTGCCTCAACCACCACGACAGCTTGGGCCAGGCCCGAGATGATCCGGTTGCGGCGCGGAAAATGCCTGGCCTGAGGCGTCACGCCCATCGGCTGTTCCGACAGCCGCAGTCCCTTGGTTGCAATATTATGCGCCAGTTCCGTGTTCTCGGCCGGGTAAATGACATCAACACCACCCGCCATGACGGCAACTGTGCCGGTGTCCAGCGACGCCATATGCGCCGCCGTATCAATACCGCGCGCCAGACCCGAAACAATCACATGTCCCTTTTCGCCCAAGGCGCGCGCCAGACCACGCGCCATCCGCGCGCCCAACGAGGAACAGTTGCGCGCGCCCACCATCGCAATCGCCGGTTTCTGCAACAGCGACACATCCCCGATGGCCCAAAGCAGGGGCGGGGCATCGGATAGGTCGTTCAAAGCGTCGGGGAAATCCGCGGACCCAAGGCACAAAAGCCGCGCTTTGGCGGCTTCTGCGGCCCTGAGTTCCGCCTCGATCACGCCGGGAGGGCAGGTTTCATACCCTTCTATTCCGGCGGCGCGTGCCATTTCAGGCAGCGCGGCCAGCGCGTTCTGCGCCGAGCCATGTTCGCGCATCAGCCGACGAAACGTCGCCGGGCCGACCTTGCGCGAGCGCAACAGGCGAAGCCACGAAAACCGTTCCTCTTCCGTGGTGGGTGGGAGTGGGGGGTGATTGGAAGAAAGCTGCTCTTCGGTCATCCGTTGCTCCGCCTGATTGCAGAACTGGTTTACGGGACAGGGGGTTAACAGCCTCTGAATCGCAGATAATTAGCAGCGATTTATCTGTATTTCTCGGGGAATGCACCGGTTAAGTGTCTGAAAGTAAATAAAAGAAAACTTACCAACCGGCGCTCAAATTAATAGCGCCGGTTGGAAAGCTGTCGAATCAAAGTGGCGTATGGTTAACCCTGCGCCTGCCGTTGCGCTTCTCTTCCGACTCACGCTGCCGACCCGCCGACAGTCAGCCCGTCCATCAGCACTGTCGGTTGACCCACACCCACTGGCACCCATTGACCGTCCTTGCCGCAGGTGCCCATACCCGGATCCAATGCCATATCATTGCCAAGGCCGCGGATACGTTTCAACGCCGAAGGCCCGTCGCCGATCAGCGTGGCCCCTTTGACAGGCGCTCCGATCTTGCCGTTTTCGACCCGATACGCCTCGGTACACGAGAAAACGAACTTGCCGTTGGTGATGTCGACCTGGCCGCCTCCGAATCCAACCGCCCAGATGCCGTCTTTAATATCTGCCACCAATGCTGCCGGATCAGCTTCGCCTCCCAACATGATCGTATTTGTCATGCGGGGCATTGGCTTGTGCGCATAGCTTTGCCGCCGCCCGTTGCCCGTGGGCGCAACGCCCATCAGCCGGGCGTTTTGTCGATCCTGCATATAGCCGGTCAGGATGCCATCCTCGATCAGCACGGTGCGTGAGCTGGGCGTGCCCTCATCATCCACAGTGATCGAGCCGCGACGGTCGGCAATCGTGCCGTCATCCACCACGGTCACGCCCTTGGATGCAATCTGTTGCCCCATCAGCCCGGCAAAGGCCGAGCTTCCCTTGCGGTTGAAATCGCCCTCTAGCCCGTGACCGATGGCTTCGTGCAGCAAAATACCGGGCCAGCCGGGGCCAAGTGCAACCTCCATCACGCCGGCAGGCGCGGGAACCGCGTCCAGATTGACCAACGCGATGCGCAGGGCTTCGCGCGCCTTGGCCTGCCAGTCGGCCGGGTCGATCAGCCCGCTTAGGCCAACCCGCCCGCCGCCACCGGCCGATCCGCTTTCGCGCCGCCCGTCCTGTTCAACAATGACCGAGACATTCACGCGCGTCATGGGGCGCACGTCACGCACCATCACACCATCGGGTCGCAGAATTTCCACCTCCTGCACGGCGGCTGCGATCATTGCGCTAACCTGAGCCACCCGCGGATCCAGGTCGCGGGCAAAGGCGTCAATCTCCCGCAGGGTTTCGATTTTCACCGGGAAGGCGGCAGATTCGATTGGGTCTTCGTCCGTGTACAGGCGCGTATTCGTGGGCCGGGGGGCTTCGGCGAGCGTTCCGCCTCCATCGCCAACCGCCAGTCGCGCGGTCTCGGCAGCACGTTTCAGCGCGGCTATCGATACATCAGTCGAATGCGCGTACCCCGCCACTTCGCCCTGAACGGCGCGCAGGCCAAACCCCTCGGATGCGTCATAAGACGCGGTGCGAAGACGCCCGTCGTCAAACACCAGAGATTCGGATTTCCGACGCTCGACAAACAGCTCTCCATCCTCGGCCCCGTCCGTTGCCGAACGCAATATGGCCAGTGCTTCATCTTGCGGCAGGGCGCTCTCAAAGGGGCGAAACGGGGCTTCAGGCATGGGTAGCGACCTTTCGGGTTTGATCCAGATCAAAAATAGCGTCTGTTTGACGCAAGCATTTTGCTTTATCTACCCGCTGGAATATGGTTTTTAACGCGGCCAAAGACAACGGGAGAGGTGCGACCGATTCACACCTTTCCGTCAGGGACGCAAAGATCAAACGATCAGGACAGAACATGAAGAATGCTTTGATGCTTTCAGGGTTTATGACAGCCCTCTCCAGCCTACCCGCCATGGCTCAGGAGCTTGAGATTATCGGCAAGCCGGTAGACGGCGGCATGGGCTTTCAGCCCGCGGCCACCAGCCTTGCCACAGGAATCCAGAAGCTGGACAGCATGATTCTTGTGATCATCACCGCGGTCTGTCTGCTGGTTGCAGCTTTGCTGGTCTATTGCATCGTGCGCTACAATCATCGCGCAAATCCGACCCCGGCACGTTTCTCGCACTATACCCCTGTTGAAATCGCCTGGACCCTGGGTCCGATCTTGATTCTGGTGTTTATTGGCGCGTTCTCGTTGCCAGTTCTTTTCAAACAGCAGGAAATCCCGGAAGGTGACATCACCATCAAAGTCGTCGGCAACCAGTGGTACTGGACCTACGAATATGTTGATCACGATTTCGCATTCGACAGCTATCTGCTGGGCCATCCGGCGACCCTGGACGAGGGCGCACGCCCCGCAGATGCGGATGTAACGCCGTTTGTTCTGGATGACGCAATGCGCGCCAAGCTGATCGATGCAGGCTACAGCGATGATGAATGGCTGCTGGCCACGGACACCGCAGTAGTCGTTCCGGTCGGCAAGGTCATCGTGATGCAGGTGACTGCATCCGACGTGATCCACTCGTGGACCATCCCGGCCTTTGGCGTAAAGCAGGACGGTGTGCCCGGACGTCTGGCCGAGCTGTGGTTTCAGGCCGACAAGGAAGGCATCTATTTTGGTCAGTGTTCGGAACTGTGTGGCAAGGACCACGCCTATATGCCGATTACCGTCAAGGTCGTAAGCCAGGAAGTCTATGACGAATGGCTGCAGGGCGCGATCGAAGAATACGCGGGCCTGCCGCAAAGCTATCAGGTCGCCTCGAACTGAGCGCGATAGGGGCGGGTTGAACCCTGTCTGACACAAAACTCAGACTGCGCGGGCGATCCGCGCAGTTTTCGCCCCAAAAGGACCGGAAATGACCGACGCAAGCATCAATGCCAGCACAGTGACCGCCCGGGCGGACGAGGCCGGCTTTGGCGATTACTTCGCCCTGCTGAAGCCGCGCGTGATGTCGCTGGTCGTGTTCACGGCATTGGTCGGTTTGTTGGCGGCGCCTGTTCCTGTCCATCCCTTCGTCGGTTTTTGCGCCATCCTGTTCATCGCTATCGGCGGCGGAGCATCAGGCGCGCTGAACATGTGGTGGGACGCGGATATCGACCGTGTCATGAAGCGCACCAAATCCCGCCCGATCCCTTCTGGCAAGGTCGAGGAAGGCGAGGCGCTGGCCGTTGGTCTGGCTCTGTCGGGTCTGTCGGTGATCATGCTGGGCCTTGCGACCAACTGGTTCGCAGGCGCGTTTCTGGCCTTCACCATCTTCTTCTATGTTGTCGTCTACACGATGTGGCTGAAGCGTTCGACGCCGCAGAACATCGTGATCGGTGGCGCAGCTGGCGCGTTCCCTCCGGTGATCGGCTGGGTGGCCGCCACGGGATCGATGTCGGTCGAGCCCTGGCTGATGTTTGCCCTGACCTTCATGTGGACGCCGCCGCATTTCTGGGCGCTGGCCCTGTTCATGCGCTCGGACTATGACGACGCGGGTGTGCCGATGCTGACCGTCACCCACGGTCGCCGCGCGACACGTGTCCATATTCTTGTCTATACAGCTCTACTGGCCCTGCTGGCCATCGGAACTGCATTTTCGGGCATTGGCGGCCCGATCTATCTGACCGTTGCACTGGTTCTGAACATCCTGTTCCTGCGGGGCGCGTGGAAAATCTCGCGCCGGACCGAGGACGATTCCGAGGCCGATAACTTCAAGGTTGAACGCGGTTTCTTCAAGCTGTCGCTGCTGTATCTGTTCCTGCATTTCGGTGCCGTTCTGGCCGAAGCCTTGCTAAAACCCTATGGTCTGGGGGGATGGTCATGAGCCTTCGCAAAGACCACGAGCTGCATCAGCGCCGGTTCAGCCGCAATCTGGGTGTGGGCCTGACGCTGGCTGCCTTTATCGTGATTATCTTTGGCCTGACCATCGTCAAGGTCTCGGGCACTGATTTCAACAGGGCGACGCAAGAGGTTCAGAACTGATGGCGTTGTCCGGTCCTCAGAAAACGGTTGTCCAGACCGTCGGCGTGGTTGTTCTGATGGGCAGTCTCGCCTGGGCGTCGGTGCCGTTTTACAACTGGTTCTGCCGGGTGACCGGATTTGGCGGCACCACTGGTGTTGCCGAAACTGCCCCCGATACTATTCTGGATCGCACCGTTACCATCCGCTTTGACGCGTCCAAGGCCAAGGATATGGAATGGGAGTTCAAGCCGGTCGTGCGCGAGATGGATGTGCGCATCGGCGAAACCGGCCTCGCCTTTTACGAGGCCTATAACCCGACAGACCGCCCCATTGCCGGGCAGGCGTCTTACAACGTGGCCCCCTATTCTGCGGGTGGGTATTTCCAGAAGATTGCCTGTTTCTGCTTTGAAGAGCAGGTGCTGCAACCTGGCGAACGCGTTGAGATGCCAGTGACGTTCTTCGTCGACCCGGAAATGGTCGAGGATCTTGAAGCCAAGTATGTTCATACGATCACGCTGTCGTATACATTCTACGAAATTGACCTGCCCGAGGGCTATGCCGCCCTCGATGCGCAGGCAGATACAAACACGAACTAACGCCTGTAGGTGAGGGACGCTGATGGCACACGCTAAAAACCACGATTACCACATTCTGGCCCCGTCGATCTGGCCTCTGATCGGCGCCGTCGGCGGCTTTGTCATGCTGTTCGGAGCCGTTCTCTGGATGCAAGGCATCACGCCCTTCATGTTCTGGGCCGGTCTGGCAGCAGTGCTTTACACGATGTTCGCCTGGTGGTCGGATGTGGTCGCAGAAAGCCGTCAGGGCGATCACACGCCTGTTGTCCGCATCGGTCTGCGTTACGGCTTCATCCTGTTCGTCATGTCCGAGGTGATGTTCTTTTTCGCCTGGTTCTGGTCGTTCTTCAAACATCGCATGTATCCGATGTACGACTATGCAGGCACCGAATACATCCAGCCGGATATTCATGCCGTTGACCCGTTCCACTTGCCGCTGATCAACACTCTGGTCCTGTTGCTGTCAGGCTGTGCGATCACCTGGGCGCACCATGCACTGGTGCATGACAATGACCGCAAGGCGCTGATCAATGGTCTGGCCATTGGCATCGTGCTGGGCATCGCCTTTACCTTCTTGCAGGGCTATGAATACGCCGAACTGCTCATGCATGAAGGCTGGGAATTCGGCGGTGACCAGTTCTATTCCAACTTCTTCATGGCAACGGGTTTCCACGGCGCACATGTGATCATCGGGACGATCTTCCTGACCGTCTGCCTGATCCGCGCGCTGAAGGGTGACTTCACCCCGGAAAAACACGTCGGGTTCGAAGCTGCGGCTTGGTACTGGCACTTCGTTGATGTAGTCTGGCTGTTCCTGTTCTTTGCCGTCTACATCTGGGGTCAGGCTCCGCTGATGTAACGCCGATCAGACCGATCAGTTGCAAAAGCCGCCCCAAGGGGCGGCTTTTTCTCTATGCGGGGCGCAAGATTGCGCTCCATACAATTGCGTGGTTGCAATTCAGCCCGCACGCCCCTTAACAAGACGCCGGTTCCTGCAAAGAAGTTTGGTCCTGACATGCGCCGTATCCTGTTCCTGCTGATCTTCGGCCTCGCCGGTTTGGGCGTGCTGCTGTCGCTGGGCTTCTGGCAGGTGCAGCGCCTGGCATGGAAGCAGGACGTTCTGGCCGAGATCGAAGATCGGATCTCGGCCACGCCGGTTTCCCTGCCGCCGCAGGTTTCGGTGGATCAAGACAAATACCTGCCGGTAACTGCGTCGGGCGAGATGGAGCCTGCGGAGATCCATGTTCTTGTGTCGCTCAAACAGGTCGGTGCGGGGTATCGTATCATTCAGCCGTTCAATACCGAGGGCCGGACCATTCTGATTGACCGGGGGTTCATCCCGACCACGGCCAAACAGGCCGGGCGGCGCAACGGCCAAATGGAGATTACCGGCAATCTGCATTGGCCAGATGAAATCGACAGTTACACGCCCGCACCTGATCTTGATGCCAACATCTGGTTCGCCCGCGATGTGCCCGCGCTTGCGGCTGCACTGGGCGCGGAGCCGGTTCTGCTGATCGCCCGTTCGCAAACCGATCCGAATGTGACACCGCTGCCGGTGGACACGGCGGGCATACCAAACGATCACCTGCAATATGCAATCACCTGGTTTGGTCTGGCTCTGGTCTGGGCCGCGATGACTGGATACTTCCTGTGGCGCAGCCGTGCCAATTCTGAAAGTGACGCGACATGAAATATATCTCGACCCGAGGGCAGGCGCCCGAACTGACGTTTGAAGAGGCAATGTTGACCGGGCTTGCCCGCGACGGTGGCCTGTATCTGCCCGCCGAGATCCCGGTGATGTCGCAGGACGAGATCGCGGCGCTGGCTGGATTGCCCTACGAAGAAATCGCATTCCGCGTGATGTGGCCCTATGTCAGCGGCTCATTTGCCGAGGATGAGTTCAAGGCGATCATCGCCCGCGCTTACGAAGGCTTCGGCCACGATGCCCGCGCGCCATTGAAGCAGCTGAACGAGAACCACTTCCTGCTGGAACTGTTCCACGGCCCCACACTGGCCTTCAAGGACTTTGCCATGCAGCTGATCGGCCAGTTGTTCCAGGTGGCGCTGAAACGCCGTGGTGACCGTGTGACCATCGTCGGCGCGACCAGCGGGGATACCGGTTCAGCCGCGATCGAGGCGTTCCGCGGGCTGGACGCGGTGGATGTATTCATCCTGTTCCCGCATGGCCGCGTGTCCGAAGTGCAGCGCCGCCAGATGACCACGCCTGCGGACAGCAATGTACATGCTCTGGCCGTGGATGGCGATTTCGACGATTGCCAGGCAGCGCTGAAAGACATGTTCAACGATTTCGACTTCCGCGATGGAGTGAAACTGGCGGGTGTGAACTCGATCAACTTTGCCCGCGTCTTGGCGCAGATCGTCTATTACTTCTCGGCTGCCGTCAGCCTTGGCGCGCCGCATCGCAAGGTCAGCTTCACGGTGCCAACCGGCAACTTTGGTGACATCTTCGCGGGTTATCTGGCCAAGCGTATGGGGCTGCCGATTGACCGCCTTGTGGTGGCGACCAACCAGAACGACATTCTGCATCGCTGCCTGACAGGCGAGGGGTATTTCAAGGGTGAAACCATCCCTTCGATCAGCCCGTCGATGGATATTCAGGTCAGCTCGAATTTCGAACGCGCGCTCTATTATGCCTATGGCGAAGATGGCGGGGCCGTCGCACAATTGATGGATGAGCTGAAAAAGGGTGGTTTCAATATCAGCCAGGGTGCGATGGAAGCGCTGCGTGAGAATTTCGATTCGGGCCGTGTGTCCGAAGAGGAAACGTTGGCCACGATCAAATCCACGCTGGCGCACAGTGCCGAACTGGTCTGCCCGCACACCGCCGTGGGCATCAAGGTTGCCGAAGAGCACCGCGCGGCAGACGTTCCGATGATCACGCTGGCCACCGCGCACCCGGCGAAATTCCCGGCCGCGGTCGAGAAGGCGAGTGGCGAACATCCGCCTCTTCCCTCCCGCATGTCTGATCTGTATGAACGTCCGGAACGGGTGACCCGCATCGCCAATGATCTGGTTGCCCTTGAGGATCATATAAAAAGGCACATCGCTGAGTGACTGTCAGACAAGACCAACTGAAGAACGGGTTTCGTATCGTCAGTGAGCACATGCCGGGGCTGCAATCAGCGGCCATCGGCATCTGGGTAACCGCCGGTGGGCGGCATGAGCGGATCGAGCAGAACGGCATCGCGCATTTCCTTGAGCATATGGCGTTCAAGGGAACCGAGCGCCGTTCGGCCTTGCAGATTGCCGAGGCGATCGAGGATGTGGGCGGCTATATCAACGCCTATACCTCGCGCGAGGTGACGGCGTATTATGCACGCGTTCTGAAGGACGACGTAGCGCTGGCGATGGATGTCATCGGCGACATCGTTCTGAACCCGGTTTTCGATCCGCGCGAGATCGAGGTCGAGCGGGGCGTGATCCTTCAGGAAATCGGTCAGGCCCATGACACGCCCGACGATGTGATCTTTGACTGGCTGCAGGAGCAGAGCTATCACGACCAGCCCCTGGGCCGGACGATCCTGGGCCCAACGGAGCGGGTGAGTGCCTTCTCGCGTGAGGATCTGTCGGGCTTTGTGACGGAACATTATGGCCCCGAACAGATGATCCTGTCTGCAGCAGGTGCTGTGGATCACGATATGCTGATGAAACTGGCCGAAGAGATGTTTGGCCATCTGCAATCCCGTAAGGGTCTGATCCCCGAGGTTGCACGCTTTACCGGTGGCGAAGCCCGGCAGGTAAAAGAGCTGGAACAGGCGCATTTCGCTCTGGCGCTGGAAAGCCCCGGCTATCGCGACGATGCGATCTATACGGCGCAGATCTATTCGACCGCATTGGGCGGTGGCATGTCTTCGCGCCTGTTTCAGGAAGTGCGTGAAACACGTGGGCTGTGCTACACGATCTTTGCGCAGACCGGTGCCTATGCCGATACCGGAACAACCACGATCTATGCCGGAACCTCGGCCAATCAGGTGGCCGAGCTGGCGACGATCACGATCGATGAGATGAAGCGCGCCGCCGAGGACATGAGCCCCGAAGAGGTCGCCCGTGCCCGCGCCCAGATGAAGGCCGGGATGCTGATGGGGCTGGAAAGCCCGTCGAATCGGGCTGAGCGTCTGGCGCGGCTGGTGCAGATCTGGGGACGGGTACCTTCGCTGGAAGACACGGTCGCCAAGATCGATGCGGTCAGCACCGAAGACGTGCGCGCCTTTGCCGAAACCATGGCTGTTCAGGCCCCGGCGGCGCTGGCGCTTTACGGACCGGTCGCAGACGCACCGACATTGGCGGACTTGCAGGAGAGGCGTGCAGCGTGATGCTGTTGGGCAGACGCAAGCTGAAACTCGAGACCGCGCGGCTCAGCTTGCGCCCGCCTGTACATTCCGATTTCAATGATTGGGCAGCGTTGCGGCGCGCCTCAAAAGGTTACCTGACCCCGTGGGAGCCGATCTGGGCCAAGGATCACCTGAGCCGCAAATCCTTTACCAATCGGGTCTACTGGGCTCAGCGCTCGGTCGCGAGTGGTACAGCAATCCCGCTGTTCCTGTTTCGCCGTGAAGACAATGTGTTGGTCGGGGCGATCACGCTGGACAATATTCGGCGCGGCCCTGCGCAGGCCGGAACCCTGGGTTACTGGACCGGTGAATCCTTTGCCCGTCAGGGATACATGCGCGAAGCGATCGGCGCGATGGTGCATCACGCCTTTACCCGTCTGGATCTGAGCCGGATCGAAGCCGCGTGCCTGCCGGAAAACCGGGCGTCGCGCGGTTTGCTGGAAAGCTCAGGCTTCAAATATGAAGGCGTGGCGCAGTCATATCTACAGATCAACGGGCGATGGCGGACGCATGTTCTCTATGCCAGCCTGCGGTCCGACCGGCGTGGCAAGACAGACGCGGGCTAGGGGGCTCTGCCCCCGCCGCGGCAAGCCGCACCTCCCCCGGGATATTTTTGGCCAGATGAACAAGGGGCATGACTTGGTGGCGATCTGCGCTACACTTCGGGTATGCGCTGGTTGGTTGCAGCATTGATGGTGATTTCGGGCGGGGCCGTGGCGCAGGAGCGACGGCCGAGCCATTGTATCGCCATCGCCGACGCGGCGCCGGGGATCGAATATCTGCACAAAGCCGCGTGGCAGGACCCGGTACCGGAGTTTTCGGTGCGCATCAGCTATGTCGCGCATGCCGCCTTTATGATCCAGACCCGTGGCGGGTTGAATGTGGTGACCGATTTTACCGGGTTCATCGGGGGTGCCGATCTGATTCCCGATGTGGTGACGATGAACCATGCCCATGACACCCATTGGACGGCGCATCCCGACCCGGCGATCCCGCATGTCCTGCCAGGATGGGGAGAGTTCGGGCAGGGGATCGAACATTACCTGGATCTGGGCGAGATGCTGATACGCAATGTCCCGACCGATATCCGCTCGGCCTATGGCGGAGTTGAGGAGCGCGGCAACTCGATCTTCGTGTTCGAGGTCGAAGGTCTGTGCATCGGTCATTTGGGACATTTGCATCATGTACCTTCAGACGAACAGTTTGCTGCGCTGGGTCGGTTGGATGTGGTCATGGCCGCCGTCGATGGCGGAACAACCATGCCCTTGCCTGACATGATCTCGGTTCTGAAGCGGCTGAAAAGCTCGGTGATCATTCCGATGCACTGGTTCTCGGAGTTTTCGCTGGATCGCTTCCTCGTGGATATTCGGGATGAGTTCCCGGTTGAACGTGACGGCGTGTCCGAGATCACCGTCTCACTGCGTGACTTGCCGGACCGTCCAACGGTTGTCGTGCTGGAGCCGCGCTATCTGATTGATCTGGAATAAGGCTTGCCGTGGAGGAATCGGTTGGGCATTGAAAGCGTATGAGTTTGAACCCCGCTGATGACCGCATTGCCACGCTGATCCGCTCGAAACTGGGCGATCAGGTGTTGCGCCCGGTGGCCGACCGGTATCTGGAAGAGCCGCGCGGGCGATTTGCCGGACAGGCTGGCCTGCTGGCCTTGCCCCGCACAACCGAGGAGGTCTCGGTACTGGTGCAGGTGGCGTGCGGGGAGCGCGTTCCGGTGGTGCCTTATGGTGGTGGAACCGGTCTGGTCGGGGGGCAGGTGATGCCGCACGGGCCAGCGCCCCTTGTGATTTCGCTGGAACGGATGACAGCCATCCGGTCCGTCTATTCCACTGAAAATGTGCTGATTGCCGAGGCCGGCGCCATTTTGCAGGACGTCCAAGCCGCGGCTGAAGCGCAAGACCGCCTGTTTCCCTTGACACTGGCGGCGCAGGGATCCTGTCGGATCGGGGGCAACCTGTCCACCAATGCGGGAGGCGTCAACGTTTTGCGATATGGCAATGCGCGCGACCTGTGCCTTGGGCTCGAGGCCGTTCTGCCCAACGGTCAAATCTGGCACGGTCTCAGCCGGTTGCGAAAGGACAACACAGGCTATGACCTGCGCAACCTGCTGATCGGGGCAGAGGGTACGCTTGGGATCATCACTGCAGCTGCGCTCAAGCTGTTTCCCCGGCCTGCCGCGATCGGAACGGCGATGTTTCAGGTGGCGTCACCCGAAGCCGCCATTTCCCTGCTGGCCCTGGCGCGTGATCGCGTGGGCGAGGCTGTCAGCACTTTCGAACTGATCCACCAGCAAGGGTTAGAGTTCTTGTCCGAGGTTCTGCCGGACGTCCGGCAACCGTTTAAAACACCGCCAGAGTGGAGCGTTCTGATCGAGTTGGGGCTGGCCCCGGGGCAGTCTCTGTCCGACGCGCTGGAGGATATCTTTGTCCGCGCGCAAGCGCTTGGGCTGGTGCAGGATGGCGTGATTGCACAAAGCGAGGCGCAGCGCGGTGAGTTGTGGGCCGTGCGCGAGCGTATCCCCGAGGCCAACCGCCTGATCGGCTCGGTGTCGAGCCATGATATCTCGATCCCGATCTCAGGAATTCCGGATTTTGTGCGCCAAGGGGAAAAGGTGATTTCCGGTCTCGGGCCGTTCCGGATCAATTGCTTTGGCCATCTGGGGGATGGCAATCTGCATTACAATGTCTTTCCCCCCAAGGGGCAGCGCCGCGCGGAATTTGAAGGTCAGAGCGCCGTGGTCAAGCGGGCTGTACATGATCTGGTCCACGCCTTTGACGGTTCGGTCAGCGCGGAACATGGCGTGGGCCGCATGAAAACGGACGATCTGGAACGCTATGGCGATCCGGTAAAGCTGGATGCGATGCGGGCCATCAAAGCGGCGCTGGACCCCCATGGCATCATGAACCCCGGCGCGGTTCTGAAGGCGTGAACCTGGCCTTGACCCCTGTTTCACTATCCGAAGCTTGCCGCGTTAAAGCCCTTCGAATTCGCACAGGACATGCACGTCCATGCCCATATCTTCCAGTAGCTTGCGACCACCGAGGTCAGGCAGGTCGATAATGAACGCGCATGAGACGATCTCACCGCCCAAACGCTCGATCAGTTTGATGCCCGCCGCCGCAGTGCCGCCTGTGGCCAGCAGGTCGTCAACGACAAGGATTTTTTCGCCCGGTTGGATAGCGTCATCGTGGATCTCGACGATCGCTTCGCCATATTCCAGCTTGTAGTCCTGGCTGATCGTTGTGCCGGGCAGCTTGCCTTTCTTGCGGATCGGCACGAAACCCAGGCTCAGTTGATGCGCAATCGCACCCCCAAGGATAAAGCCCCGCGCCTCAAGACCGACAACCTTGTCGATGCGTTCCCCGGCATAGGGGTGCAGCATCTGGTCAATGGCCATCCGAAATCCGCGCGGGTCGGCAAACAGCGTCGTCACATCGCGAAACAGGATTCCTTCATGCGGGAAGTCGACAATCGTCCGGATGTAGTCTTTGACAGTCTTGTTCCTTGACATGAACCAACCTTTTTCCGCTTCAAATACCAAAACGTGTTTGGCCCAAGAGGGTTAGCCATGCAAGGAACAATTCATTCGCGCGATCACCAGCGGCGCTAAACCACAGCCTTGGGCAGCCCGTAATACCGGTGAAGTGTGACAGGTGGCAAAGACAAGTGCGGTTTACGCCAATTGCGTTGATTTCGCAAAAGAAAGGCTCGTGTGGTTCGAAGGTTCATTGCCATTTCCGTTCCGGTGCTGTTAAGTGCCAGATAACGACAATCACTATGCTATGTATACACAATGCATCGCCTAAAGTAACAAGCATTTACTAGGAGCAACGCGCGTGCCAAAGAAAGACGGCAAGGGATCGACGAAGAAAAACAGCCAGCTGGTTCTGCGCCTGGACAAGGATGAACGCGACGCGTTTGTCGAGTTGTGCAGGGAGCTGGATACGTCTGCGGCCCGCGAAATCCGCCGGTTTATCCGCGGGTTCATGAAGGAAAACGCCGAAAACTGAAAAAGGGATCAGGCCGGACGGCGTAGAACTGCCGTAACGACACCCATCCCGATCAGGCTCAGCCCGCCAAACCGCGTCATCCCGGTGATCACGCTGGCACGGCCAATCAGCCGCCGCAACCGGTCGGCCAGCAACGCATAAGCCAGGGCATTTAGCCAGGCCAGTCCGACGAAAGTGGCGATCAGGATGGCAAATTGCGGTCCCAGAGGTTCAGCCGGGCGCAGGAACTGTGGCACAAAGGCGATGAAAAAGGCGATGGATTTCGGGTTCAGCGCGGTCACGGCAGCGGCGTGCCCAAACACATTGCGTGCCGTCACATCGCGGTCGGTATCGACCGCGTTCAGTCCGCCGGACGGTGCGCTGCGCAGCAGTTTAATCCCAAGCCAGACCAGATAGGCCGCACCGACCCATTTGAGGACGGAAAACAAGGTGGCCGAGGCCAGAACAAGCGCGCCCAGTCCCAACAAAGATGCGGTCATCGCCACAAGATCCCCCACAGCGACCCCTGTGGCCGAGGCCACGGCAACACTGCGCCCTTTGGACAGCGCATAGCTCAGCACCAACAGCACGGTCGGCCCCGGGATCAGCAGCAAGGCGGTGGAGGCGGCAACAAAGGCCAGCCAGAGTTCAAGCGACATGGTGTCTCCTGTAAAGGTGTCGTCACACCAAGCCCTTGTATGATGCCAACGTCAAGCATCTGCCTTGATCGTTTGGCTGTTTTTGAGGCGACAAGATCGAGCACCTGTGCGTTTCTCGCATCTGAATCGCAAAGCTCATAGATTTAGGCAGTGTGACAAGGACTTGAAGTTTGGATGAAGCTTTGCTCATTCATCTTGAAACGGTCCTGAACCTGCCCAGACTAAAAGGCACAACATTGCAGGAGGCAAAGGTGCAGATCCAAAGTACAGATGTCAATTCGTTGAAGCGGATCAATCGCATCAAACGGTTGCTGCTTGGCCTCATGCTGGCCGGGGGCGTCGTGTATGGGATCATCGTTGGATACATGTACTTCAACCAGCAATCGCTGCTTTACAAGCCAGATGGTGAATTGCCTGATCCAGCCTCGGTTTCTTTGGCGGATATCGATGTGCTTTCACTGCCTATGTCCGATGGTACGGTTCTGACGGTTTGGGCCGCGCCGGCAGCCGTCGAAGGTGCCCCGACCGTATTGTTCTTTCACGGCCAGAGCGGCAATCTGAGCGACCGCGCGGCCCGATTTCAAGAGATACTGAACAGCGGCTACGGGCTTCTGGCGCCCAGCTTTCGCGGGTTTCCGGGAAGTACAGGCGCGCCGTCCCAAGCAGGTTTGATCTCGGACGGATTAGAGTTGTTTGACCATTTGCGTAGGGCCGGAGAGCCAGTTGTTCTACACGGCCAAAGCCTTGGTACAGGAGTGGCTGCGGCGGTTGCGGCGCAACGGCCCGAGGCCGAGATGCTGGTGCTGGAAGCGCCATTTACTGCGACTGTGGATGTGGCGGCTGAACGCTATCCTTGGTTGCCCGTAGCGTCACTGATGCGCGACCAGTTTGCCACCCGCGACATCATCGGGACAATCGAGATGCCGACGTTGATCTTCCACGGCACAGATGATCAAACCGTTCCAGCGCATCACGGCGCGCGCCTTGCCGAGATGGGCGGTGAGAGGGTCGAGTTTTTCTCGATTCCCGGCGGAACCCACAACGACTTGTGGTCATACGGCCTGTGGCAGACCGTTCAAGACCGCCTGCCACAGAACTGATTTCAGAGAATTCGCCCGGCCACCGCGTCCAGTTTGGCCAGCAGCGCCGGATCGCGCTTTTCGGGCGCGGTGAGGATGGCATATTCCAGCGCCCGGTCACAGCCATGCGGGCAGGGCGCGCGGTCAGCCCCCAACAGGGCGGGAAGGCCCATGACCAGTGCACGGCCCTTGTCGGCATTGCCGGTCAGGGTCGCAATGATGGTGGTCACATCCACCTCACCATGTTCCGGGTGCCAGCTGTCAAAATCGGTGACCATCGCGATAGAGGCATAACAAAGCTCAGCTTCGCGGGCGAGCTTGGCTTCGGGCATGTTGGTCATGCCGATCACGTCGCAGCCCCATTGCTCGCGATACATCTTCGATTCCGCAAGAGAAGAAAACTGCGGCCCTTCCATCGCCAGATAGGTGCCGCCGCGATGGATCGTGATACCGGCAGCCTTGCCCGCGGTCTCACAGGCGTCCGACAGGCGCGGGCAGGTCGGATGCGCAACACTGACATGGGCGACGCAGCCTGTTCCGAAAAAGCTCTTGTCGCGCGCAAATGTCCGGTCGATGAACTGATCGACGATGACAAAATCGCCCGGTGCCATGTGTTCGCGAAACGACCCGCAGGCCGAGACCGATATCACATCCGTCACACCAAGCCGTTTCAGCGCGTCGATATTGGCGCGATAGGGCACATCGGTGGGCGAATGCACATGCCCGCGCCCATGGCGCGGCAGAAAGGCCATCGCGACACCGTCCAGCGACCCGGTCAGGATCTGATCCGAAGGTGCCCCCCAAGGGGTATCGACACTGACCCAGTCCGCATTTTCCAGCCCATCGATGTCATAGATGCCTGATCCGCCGATAACGGCAATCCTGGTTTGGGTCACTGTCCTGCTCCGCCTGAGATACTGATATTGAGTTTGTGCGGGTTCGACCCGAAATTGACAAGAGGTCTATTCCTGTTTTGCCAGCAGGTTACGCTGTTGAGATTGCGTGTTGAAATCCGTCCAGGCGGCTCCAAACTCATCCAGAGGCCACGTCAGGTCTTGCGATTGACCATGCCTGTCACGAAACTCAAAACGATACGCATCCCCGTTCAGCATGGCATCCAGCAGGCCGTCGGCGCGATGATCTTCGAACGTACAGCTTAACCCTGTCAGGCAACCGGGACGCCGCGTGCGCCAGATCACATCCTGATCTTTCTCTATGCGGAATCCAGAAGGGTTGAAGAATGTACCCGGCTCAATTCCAAACTCGATTTTGAATCCATCTGGCTCAGGTGTGATGAACATGAACTGCGCCGCAAATTTCGGACGCAAGGAAAACACCTCAGCGCGCCTTATGTAACAGCGCTGCACCAAAGCACCGGCTTCTTCACGCTCGTCACAAATCGAATTCCAGATGCCGAAAATTTCATGGTGCGTGACACGCCAGTTTCCGGCGGTGTCATTCCCTTGCAAATCCTGTGCAAAGGCGGGCAGGGCCGATAGAAATATGAGGGCAATCCAACGCATGAACTCACATTTGGGTGCTTGATCCGGGTGCCGCAAATCACGTTGCCGAGAGGCAAGTTATGCGCTGTGCGCATGGCTGCATCCCACCTCCTGCGGTGGCTTAACAGCGGCGCGCCCGCTACAACGACCCCTTCGCGCGAACATAATATCCTATAGGACTGTCCAATGCCCCGAGCCTTGCTGGCAAGTTTTGCCAACCGTATCGCCATACCCGATCTGCGCTGGGTGCCGGATGAGGGGCTGACCTTCTCTCGCCTGCGGATCGAGCTGCTGTCCGGCTTGACCGTGGCCCTCGCACTGGTGCCCGAGGCCGTGGCCTTTGCTTTTGTGGCAGGCGTGCATCCGCTGGTGGGCCTCTATGCCGCGTTCATTGTGGGGCTCATCACCGCGTTGATCGGCGGGCGACCCGGCATGATCTCGGGAGCGACGGGCGCGCTGGCGGTCGTCATGGTGGCTTTGGTGGCCGAACATGGGGTCGAATACCTGTTCGCGACGGTGGTTCTGATGGGGATCCTCCAGGTTATCGCCGGGGCGATGCACTGGGGCCGCTTCATCCGACTGGTGCCGCACCCGGTGATGCTGGGCTTTGTGAATGGCTTGGCCATCGTGATCTTTCTGGCCCAGATGGGCCAGTTCAAGGTGCCGGGTACCATGGAAAACACCGGTCACGGCATGGGTGGTGGAGAATGGCTCTCGGGTGCGCAGCTATACACCATGCTAGGCCTTGTGGCACTGACAATGGCGGTGATCTGGGTGGTGCCGCGCATCACGCGTCTCATTCCAGCACCTTTGGCCGGTATTCTGGTTGTCGCTGCGCTGGTGATCGGTCTGGGGCTGGATGTCCCGCGCGTCGGTGATCTGGCCTCGATCGAAGGTGGCCTGCCTGCCTTCCACATCCCGATGGTTCCGCTGAACTGGGGCACGCTTGAGATCATCCTGCCCTACGCCGTCATTCTGGCTGCGATTGGCCTGATCGAATCCCTGCTGACCCTGAACCTTGTGGGCGAGATCACCGGCAAGCGCGGCGGGGCTTCTCAGGAATGTATCGCGCAAGGTGCGTCGAATATCGTGACCGGCTTTTTCGGTGGCATGGGTGGCTGCGCGATGATCGGTCAGTCGATGATCAACGTGAAATCCGGTGGCCGGACCCGCATCGCGGGGATCGCTGCGGCGCTGTTTCTGCTGACCTTCATCTTGTTTGCCTCACCGCTGATCGAACAGATCCCGCTGGCCGCGCTGGTTGGGGTGATGTTCATGGTGGTGATCGGCACCTTTGCGTGGAACTCGTTCAAGATCCTGCGCAAGGTTCCACTGACCGACGCCTTTGTCATCGTTCTGGTCACTGTCGTGACGGTGATGGAAGACCTCGCGGTGGCGGTTGTTGTCGGCGTCATTGTCTCGGCTCTGGCCTATGCTTGGAACAACGCCAAGCGCATCCACGCGGTCACCCGCGACTCGGCGACCGAAAAAGGGGCGAAGGTCTATGAAATCCAGGGACCGCTGTTCTTTGGGTCATCGGATGGCTTTATCGAACTTTTCGATGTGCCGAATGACCCGGAAACCGTCATCGTCGATTTCGCTGAAAGCCGTGTGGTGGACCAGTCGGCATTGCAAGCCATCGAAAACATCGCGGCCAAATACGAGGCCGCGGGTAAACGCGTCATGCTGCGCCACCTGAGCCGGGATTGCCACAAGCTGTTGAACAAGGCAGGCCACCTGATGGTCGACAGTGATGATGACCCGGATTATGAACTTGCCGTCGATTATTCGGTCCGTACCGGCATTCTGGGCGGCCACTGATCCTTTTGCGAGGCTCTGCCTCGCGCTCCGGGATATTTGAAGCCAGATGAATGAAGGATCCCTGCTTCATCTGGCCAAAAAATATCCCGGGGGAGCCGCCCGGAACGGGCGGTGGGGGCAGAGCCCCCGACAACCTCAATCATCCGGGCGATTGAGCGAGAACAGCTCGGACACGACCGAATAGTCCCGGTATCCAAGCCGCGCCAGAGGTTTGAACGAGGTTACGTCGAACTTGCCCTCCCGGATGTGGTCGTCGAGCAGATGCACGCCTGTCACTTCGCCAAACACGACGCGGTTGGCCGCGCCGGGCAGGGTCACGATCTGGGTGAGCTTGCATTCCAACGCCGCCGGGGCACCTTGTACACGGGCACAGGGGATGGTTTCGCATTCGACCGGTGTTAATCCGGCATGGGCAAACTCGTCCACCTCCTTCGGAAGGCTGGCCGAGCTGGCGTTCATGGCATCCTGATGCGCATTGGCCACTACATTCACGCAGAATACGCCAGTCGCCTCGATATTGGCGATACTGTCCTTGCCGCCGACCTGATCGTGTTTCGTGCCGGTTGTGGCAAACATCACTTGCGGTGGTGTGTAAGCAACCCCGTTGAAAAAGGAATAGGGTGCCAGATTGTTGATCCCATCCGCATCACGTGTCGAGATCCAGCCGATCGGGCGTGGCGTGATAATAGCGTTGAACGGGTTGTGCGGCAGGCCGTGGCCGTCTTCTGGGCGGTAGAACATCATTTCTCCAAGCGTTTGCCCAAGGCGTAACGAAGTGCTAGGGCGATTTCCAGCAAGGAAAAGAGGGCAAACGTGCAGCAATTCGGGATTAGGCCGGAAGAGCCGGACGATTGGTGGGAGGTCGAGGCCCTATACGATCTGTGCTTTGCGCCGGGCCGTGAGGCGTTGTCGTCCTACCGGTTGCGCGATGATGTGCCGCCGGTTGCGGGCTTGTCTTTGGTCGCGCGCGACGGTCAGAGTATCTTGGCTGGGGCGATCCGCTTTTGGCCGGTCCATGTCGGCGAACACGATGCATTGTTGCTGGGGCCCGTTGCCGTGCACCCTACCCATCAGGGCGAGGGTCTGGGCGGATATCTGATCCATGCCGGTGTTGAAGCCGGGCGAAAACGCGGGTGGCAGCGGGTCATGCTGGTCGGTGACGAACCCTATTACAGGCGATTTGGTTTTGCGCGGCTGCAAGGTGTTGAGATGCCGCCGCCCACCAACCCGGACCGAGTGCTGGGGCTGGAACTGACGCCCGGGGTCTGGTCCGGAGTTCATGGGGCCGTCACTCGCTGGACCCGCTGACCTATTGAATCGACACGGCTCAACGCCGATGTTGATAGGCAGGAGGACGCACATGCAGAACGTGGTTCTTGTCGAAAACGTGGATGCCGAGGCTGAACTGGATCGTTTGGCGGGTTATTACCGATCTGCCGGAGGGGCCGGTGTCAAACTGCTGAACAAGCTGGGCGGATCAGCCGAGTCACTGCTCGAGCAATTGCCCGAACCGGTTCGGAACGGCCTGACAGGGGCTACCGAGCAGGCGTTGTGGTTTGCGATGCACGCGGCTCAGGGGTCCCGGCTTGCGATTCCTGATCAGCAGCCCTGGGTCAATACCGCGCTTACCACGGCCATGGGTGCGGCCGGTGGGCTGGGCGGTGTATCAACAGCCCTGATGGAGCTGCCTGCAACAACCGCCATGCTGCTGCGTGCCATTCAGGGGGCGGCCGCGCGTGAAGGTTTCGACCCGTCCGCCGAGAACGTAAAGTTCGACTGCGTGCGGGTTTTGTCCGCATCGGGCCCGCTGTCGCATGATGACGGAGCGGATTTCGGCTTTTTCTCGGTGCGCCTGACACTGACCGGTCCGGCCATGCAGCGTCTGATTGCTGCTGTGGCACCACGCTTTTCGATCGTGCTGGGGCAAAAACTGGCGGCACAGTCCGTCCCGGTGCTCGGCGCATTGGCTGGTGGTGGAACGAACTATGTCTATTCGCGCTATTACCAGCAGATCGCGCGTGTGCATTTCGGCCTGCGAAGACTGGCGGTTGACGCCGATATCTCGCATGACGAGCTGGTGAAGCAGCTGTCAGCCCGCATGTGATCAACAAATGCTCCGTCACGCCAGACTTGGCGGACACCACTTCATATGGTAGTTTTTCAAGGGGTGGGCGCTAAATAGGCGTGTCATACGCGCCTATAAGGCCAACGGGTCCGTTGCCCGAACAAAAGGTGCGTCGCGCAATGAATGCAAGACCGGTGCCGCGTGTATTGACTGAGACTGCGGAACACCCTGTTTTGCGGCAATCCTCTGCCCTGTGTTATCGGATCCGGCATGGCCAGCCAGAGGTTTTGCTGATCACGACGCGCCGGGCCCAGCGCTGGATTATCCCCAAGGGGTGGCTCATCCCCGGGCTGACCCCATCAGAAACCGCAGTGCAGGAAGCTTGGGAAGAAGCGGGCGTGATGGGGCGATGCAGCACAGCAAGGCTGGGGCAGTTTTTGCACCTGAAGCATCGCCAAAATCAGCCCCCGACCTTGATACTGGTTGATGTTTTTGCGCTGCATGTACAGGTTATGTCGCAGGATTTCCCTGAACAGCACGAGCGCAGGCGCAAGTGGTTTGCGCCTAAAAAGGCAGCTCAAAAGGTCGGATCACCCGAGCTAGCCGATTTGTTACGCGACTTTAAGACATATACACATTAAGATAGCTCCAGAGAGGCTTGATATTGTCAGTCTGGTCGGTATCTATTCGCCAATCGCAATTTTGGACTGAACATGATTCAATACGCGTTGAAATGCAGTGAAGGCCACACATTCGACAGCTGGTTTCAATCCGCAGAAGCCTTTGACAAGCTGGCCTCTGCCAGGATGGTGACCTGCGCGATCTGCGGATGTACGCAGGTTGCGAAGGCGATCATGACACCGCGTGTCCGTCCGGCCCGGAATGCGCAGGGAAAACCTGAAAACGCGCCTGCATCCAATGAACAGATCAACGTCGCCACCCCTTCGCCTGAGATCGCGAAGGTTCTGGCCGAGTTGCGCCGCCATGTGGAAAAGAACTCGGACTACGTTGGCAAGGATTTTGCAAGCGAGGCGCGCAAGATGCATCTGGGAGAGGCGCCAGAGCGTTCGATCTATGGTGAAGCCAGACCGGATGAAGCGAAATCGCTGATCGAAGATGGCGTGCCGGTGGCACCGCTGCCGTTTTTGCCCAGCAGAAAGACCAACTGATCCATGCATGTTGTGATCACCGGTGCCAATCGCGGTATCGGCCGCGCCCTTGCCACGCGCTACGACACCCGCGGTGACGCGGTCACCGGAACCGCGCGCGATGGCAGCGCGCAGGTGCGTCTGGACGTGGCGGCCCCTGCCCAACAGGCGGCAATGGCCGAACAGCTGAAAGGCCAGCCCGTTGATCTGCTGGTCTGCAATGCCGGGGTCTATCTGGACAAGGGGCACACGATCGACGGCTACCCCGCCGAAATGTGGGCGCAAAGCTTTGCCACCAACGTGACCGGCGTTTTCCTGACCGTTCAGGCCTTGTTGCCCAATCTGCGTGCCGCAGGCGGCAAGGTCGCGATCATCTCGTCGCAGATGGCGTCTCATACGCGGGCACCGGGGGGCAGCTATATCTACCGTGCCTCCAAGGCGGCGGCGCTGAATCTGGGGCGGAACCTTGCAACGGATCTGAAAGCCGAGGGGATCGCCGTGGGCATCTATCATCCGGGCTGGGTACAAACCGACATGGGCGGCGCGGCCGCCGATATTGATGTCGATCAGGCTGTTTCGGGCCTGATGGAACGCTTTGAGGCCCTGTCGATCAGTTCAACCGGCTGTTTCGAAACCTATGACGGGCAGGCGCACGCTTACTGACGGGACAGTGCCGCTTTGGGAATTTCATAGACTTCACCGGGTTCAATATAGATAACCATCAAATCACCGCGCGTTTCATACGACATCTTCGAGGTGGAACTGCTGGAGTCTGGCACGCCTTCCTTGAAATAGATGCGGCGCACCTCTCCTCCACCAAGAGCAACCGCAAGCGTTATCGTGCCGTCGTCATGGCGGCGCAGTTCCGCATTGCAGCTTTGCATCGGGTCACCGGCATTTGCGGCGCAGGGCACTTTGCCCAGTGCATTCTTTCCGTCCGTTCCGGCCACACTGGCAACCTGGGCCAGTACAGGCGACGACAACAAAGTAACGGCAAGGGCTAGGCGAAACATGGGGAACCTCTTGATTTGGTTGTTACTCGCAGGCTGACACCGCACCTGCGCAATGTAAAGCGGCCCTGTGCCACAGGCGGGTCCTGTTTGCGCTCTTGCTCTTGGGGTGCCCCTCGCTTATGAGGCTCGGGACCTCTAATCCAAGGCGCGGAGACATTTGCCCCCATGCCCGTACTCGTTATGAAATTCGGCGGCACTTCGGTCGCCAACCTGGACCGCATCCGCCGCGCTGCCAAGCGTGTTGGTGTTGAAGTTGCCAAGGGCTATGACGTGATCGTCATCGTCTCGGCCATGTCGGGCAAGACCAACGAGCTGGTGGGCTGGGTGAACGAGACGTCGCCGCTTTTTGATGCACGCGAATACGATGCTGTTGTATCTTCGGGCGAAAATGTCACCGCTGGCCTGATGGCTCTGACATTGCAGGAAATGGACGTTCCGGCGCGCAGCTGGCAGGGCTGGCAAGTGCCGCTGCTGACAACCAGTGCGCACAGCCAGGCGCGGATCGAAGACATCCCGACCACAAACATCAACCAGAAATTCGGCGAAGGCATGAAAGTGGCCGTTGTGGCCGGGTTTCAGGGGCTCAGCCCCGAAGGCCGCATCACAACGCTGGGCCGGGGTGGCTCGGACACCACTGCCGTGGCTTTTGCCGCGGCGTTTGGTGCGGAACGCTGCGACATCTATACCGACGTGGATGGTGTCTATACCACCGATCCGCGCATCTGCGAAAAGGCCCGCAAGCTGCACAGGATCTCGTTCGAGGAAATGCTCGAACTGGCGTCGCTGGGCGCCAAGGTGCTGCAGACCCGCTCGGTCGAGCTGGCAATGCGCTACAAGGTGAAACTGCGCGTTCTTTCAAGTTTCGAAGAACAATCCGACGAGGCCGGTACGCTGGTCGTTGACGAGGAGGATATCATGGAATCCAATGTTGTGGCCGGTGTGGCCTATTCCCGTGACGAGGCCAAGATGACCGTCGTTTCGGTGGCGGACCGTCCCGGTATCGCCTCGACCATCTTCACCGCGCTCAGCGATGAGGGCGTCAATGTCGACATGATCGTGCAGAACATCTCGGACGAGGGACGCACGGACATGACCTTCTCGTGCCCCACCGATCAGGTGGTCCGTGCCGAAAAAGCGCTGCTGGCGATCAAGGACAAGGGCGAGCTCAACTATGCCGAACTGGTCGCCGATACCGGTGTCTGCAAGGTTTCGGTGGTGGGAATCGGTATGCGCTCGCAATCGGGTGTTGCGGCCAAAATGTTCAAGGTACTCTCGGATGAGGGGATCAACATCAAGGTCATCACAACCTCCGAGATCAAAATTTCCGTTCTTATCGACAGGAAATACATGGAACTTGCCGTTCAGGCACTGCATGATGCCTTTGAACTGGACAAGGCGGCCTGAGCTGATCGGCCAAGGGTTTCGCCTGACACACTGAATTGGTTGGGCCATGGCAGACGGCACGGAAACAGAATCCCGCAAGCTGCTGGGGCGGTTGCGCGAGGCGATGGCCAGCGAAGCCGCTGGGCAGGAGCGTCTTGATCAGATCACCCATCTGATCGCTGACAGCATGCGCAGCGAAGTGTGCTCGATCTATCTGTTCCGCGATGATGAGACCCTGGAACTCTGCGCGACCCAAGGGCTTGCGCCGGAATCGGTACACCAGACCCGGATGCGCCTGGGCGAGGGGCTGGTGGGCCGGGTCGCCAAGACCGGCAAGGTGGTCAACACCCCGGACGCGCCGTCTGAAAAAGGGTTCCGGTATATGCCGGAAACCGGGGAAGAGCGGTTTTCGTCCTTTCTCGGCGTGCCGGTGCAGCGCCTTGGGGAAAAGCTGGGTGTTCTGGTTGTCCAGTCCCGCAAAGCGCGTGAATTTTCCGCCGACGAGATCTATGCGCTGGAAGTGGTGGCCATGGTGCTGGCCGAAATGGCCGAACTGGGTGCCTTTGTCGGCGAAGGCGCGGCCCTGTCGCCACGGCACCAGCAATCGGTCCTGTTGCGCGGCGGCCCGGCGCAGGAAGGTTCCGCCGAAGGCCATGTCTGGCTGCATGAACCCCGTGTGGTTGTCACCAATCCGATCGCCGAAGACCCGCACCGGGAACGCGAACGTCTGAATGAGGCGGTGGAAGAGCTGCGCGTCGGCGTCGACAAGATGCTCGAGATTTCCCGGGATGGTGACACCGAACAGCTCAAGGTGCTGGAAGCCTACCGGATGTTTGCCAATTCCAAAGGCTGGATGCGCCGGATGGAAGAGGACATTGCTCTGGGGCTCAGTGCCGAGGCCGCGGTCGAGAAAGAACAATCTCAGGCGCGCGCCCGGATGGGGCAGGTGTCCGATCCCTATCTGCGCGAACGGCTGGCGGATCTTGACGACCTCAGCAACCGTTTGCTGCGCATTCTGACCGGGCAGGGAAAAACCGACAGCGCCGATCTGCCGCCCGATCCGATTCTGGTCGCGCGCAATATCGGCCCCGGTGACCTGCTGGAATACGGGCGGGCGTTGAAGGGGATCATCCTCGAAGAGGGTTCAGTCGGCAGTCACGCCACCATTGTGGCCCGTGCGCTGGCAATCCCTTTGGTGGTCCATGTGGGCCGGATCACGACCGAAGCGCTGAACGGCGACCATGTGCTGGTGGACGGCGATCAGGGCGTTGTTCACCTGCGCCCCGAAGACAGCGTGGTCGGCGCCTTCCGCGACAAGATCGCGATGCAGGCCAAAGCGCAGGAACGCTATGCCTCGATCCGCGAAACCCCCTGTGTCACACGCGACGGAACGCGCATCAATCTGGTGATGAACGCGGGCCTTATGGCCGATCTCCCGTCGCTGGGAACGTCGGGTGCCGAAGGTGTTGGTCTGTTCCGAACCGAGCTGCAATTCCTGATCCGCAATCAGATGCCCAAACGGTCCGAGCTTGTCACCCAGTATCAGCGGGTACTGGATGCGGCGGGCGACAAAAGGGTGGTGTTCCGCACACTCGATATCGGGTCGGACAAGGTGCTGCCCTATATGAAACACGTGGCCGAACCCAACCCGGCCCTTGGTTGGCGCGCCATTCGAGTCGGTCTGGACAAACGCGGCGTGATGCGGATGCAGTTGCAGGCCCTTCTGCGCGCCGCCAATGGCCGCCCGCTGACCATCATGTTCCCCTTTGTCGCGCAGGCCGAGGAATATCGCGAAGCCCGCTGGGAGGTGAACAAAACCATCGAACGCGAAAAGCGACTGGGCCATGTTCTGCCCGAAACGCTTGAAGTCGGCGCGATGCTGGAAACTCCATCGCTGGCCTTTGCGCCGCAAAAGTTCTTTGACGAGGTCGATTTCATCTCGATCGGCGGGAATGACCTCAAGCAGTTCTTTTTTGCGGCTGACCGCGAAAATGAACTGGTCCGCCGCCGCTATGACACGTTGAACGTCAGTTTCCTGAGCCTGATGGAACGCATTGTCGAACGGTGCGGTCTTTCGGACACCCCGCTCAGTTTCTGTGGCGAGGATGCGGGCCGCCCGGTCGAGGCGCTGTGCCTTGCGGCCATGGGAATTCGCACCCTGTCGATGCGCCCGGCGTCGATTGGTCCGGTCAAAAGCCTGTTGCTGCGGTGCGACCTGATGGAGGTGCGAAAAATCATCGCCGACGCGCGCCATCGTGGCGAACAATCCGTGCGCCCGGCCGTGATGGAGTGGCTGCGCAGTCAGGTATAGCCCGCAAAACCTCGCTTTTTGGGGAAACTATGCTTGATTTTTTCGCGCAGGCTTTCTATCACGCAGGCAATGTTAGCGGTAACAGTGTGCCGCAGAGCCGTTTCATGCCGTGCTGAACTGATATCGGCAAACTCGAGAAGGAGCCTGTGATGGTTTCACGCGTAATTCCGGTAGAGCCGTTCGATCTTGTGTTGTTCGGCGCGACCGGGGATCTGGCGCAACGTAAGATCTTGCCGGGCTTGTACCATCGGTTCGAGGTCGGCCAGATGCCCGATGGGGCGCGGATCATCGGCACGGCGCGCTCGGATATCGACAGCAACGGGTTTCGCGATCAGGTCCGCGCATCGATGCAGGAATTCGCACCAAAGTTCAAAAAGGACACATTGGACCGGTTCCTGTCTCATGTTGAATACGTGCCGGTGGATGCACTGGGCGATGCCGGATGGTCCGATCTGTCCAAGCTGCTGCGCCCCGACGTGGTGCGGGCCTTTTACCTGTCGGTGGGTCCCAGCCTGTTTTCGGGCATTGCGCAGCGCCTGCATGACGCCGGTCTGGCCACGCCGGACAGCCGCATCGTTGTTGAAAAGCCGTTCGGTCATGACCTTGCCTCGGCAAAAGCGCTGAACGAAGGCTTGCGGGCGTGTTTCAAGGAACACCAGATTTACCGGATCGACCATTATCTGGGCAAGGAAACCGTGCAGAACCTGATGGCGCTGCGCTTTGCGAATTCCCTGTTCGAGCCGCTTTGGAATTCGACCCATGTCGACCATGTGCAGATCACCGTGGCGGAAACCGTCGGGGTCGAAGGGCGCGGGGCCTATTACGATCAATCCGGCGCGATGCGGGACATGATCCAGAACCATCTGGTGCAGTTGCTGTGCCTAACCGCGATGGAACCTCCGTCAAAGTTCTCTCCCAACGCGGTGCGTGACGAGAAGGTCAAGGTGATCGAGGCGCTGGAACCGGTCGAACCCAGGGATATCGCCCGTGGTCAATATCGCACGGGCAAGGGCGGTGACGGATACCTTGATCACGTTGGCAACCCCGCCAGCCGCACCGAAAGCTTCATTGCGCTCAAGGTTCATATCGGCAACTGGCGGTGGGCCGGGGTGCCGTTCTACCTGCGCACAGGCAAACGCCTGCGCGCACGTGCCTCTGAAATCGCGGTGTTCTTCCGCGACCCGCCACACACGATCTTTCCCAATGTCGGCCCGTTGCACGGCAACGTGCTGGTGATCCGCCTGCAACCAGACGAAGGCATCACCCTGCGCACGACGATAAAGGAACCGGGGCAGGGCGGGTTCCGCCTGTCCGATGTTGCTCTGGACATGAGCTTTGCCGACGCGCTGGGTGATGACTCGCAATCCCCGGACGCATATGAACGCCTGATCATGGATGTCATCCGGGGCGATCAGACCCTTTTCATGCGCGGCGACGAGGCCGAGGCGGCCTGGGCCTGGGTTGATCCCATCATTCACGGCTGGGAACAGCGCGGGGACAAACCCGCCAAGTACGATCAGGGCAGTTCAGGCCCCGAAGAAGCACTGATGCTGATGCATCGCGATGGGCGTCGCTGGCGTCAGATCGGAGGGTAATCATGGTTCACTCTGTCATTTCCGACGTCACCAAACGGATCATCGACCGCAGCGCCGATCTGCGCGGCCCCCATATCGACCGGATGGAACAGGCCAGATCCAAAGGTCCCGCCCGTGCGCACCTGTCCTGTAGTGGTCAGGCCCATGCCTATGCGGGTGCGGGTGAAGACCAGCAATCCATGGCCACCGGCACGGCGGGCAATCTGGGCATCGTCACCGCCTATAACGACATGCTGTCCGCCCATCAGCCCTTTGAAAGGTACCCCGCCCTGATCCGCGATGCGATCCGCGCCGCCGGAGGTACTGCTCAGGTCGCAGGTGGCGTGCCAGCCATGTGCGACGGTGTCACCCAGGGCGAAGCAGGGATGGAATTGTCGCTGTTTTCACGCGACGTGATTGCTCTGGCAACTGGCATTGCGCTCAGCCACAACACCTATGACGCGGCAGTCTTCCTCGGCGTCTGCGACAAGATTGTCCCCGGTCTGATCATCGGCGCGCAGGCGTTCGGGCATCTGCCTGCCGTGTTCCTGCCCGCAGGGCCAATGACCAGCGGTCTGCCCAATGACGAAAAGGCCAAGGTTCGCCAGAAATTCGCTGCCGGAGAGGTCGGGCGCGACGAACTGATGGCCGCCGAAATGGCCGCCTATCACGGCCCCGGCACCTGCACTTTCTACGGCACCGCCAATACCAACCAGATGCTGATGGAGTTCATGGGCCTGCACCTTCCGGGCTCCAGCTTCGTCAATCCCAACACGCCCTTGCGCGACGCGCTGACACAAGAGGGCGCGCGCCGCGCCCTGTCGCTCAGCGCGCTGGGAAACAGCTATACCCCGGTTTACCAGGTGCTCGACGAACGGGCCTTTGTGAACGGTATCGTCGGCCTGATGGCGACGGGAGGCTCGACCAATCTGCTGATCCACCTGATCGCCATGGCGCGCGCCGGGGGCATCGTGCTGGATTGGCAGGATTTCTCGGATATCTCCGCCGTGGTCCCGCTGGTCGCACGGGTCTATCCCAACGGTCTGGCCGACGTGAACCACTTCCACGCCGCAGGCGGGCTTGGGTTCACGATCGGCACATTGCTCGAAGAAGGCTTGCTGCACCCCGATACGCTGACCGTCGCCGGTCAGGGCCTGCACAATTACACGCGCGAGCCCAAGCTAATCGATGGTGAGCTGACCTGGCAAGACGGCGCTGGCCACAGCCTGAATGACAAGATCGTCCGTCCTGCCCGCGACCCGTTCCAGCCCACTGGCGGCCTGTCGCGCCTGACCGGCAATCTGGGCACAGCCGTCATGAAGGTCTCGGCCGTCGCCCCCGAACATCAGGTGGTCGAGGCTCCGGTCCGCGTTTTCCACGACCAGGACGCGGTTAAGGCAGCCTTCAAGGCGGGCGAGTTTACCGGTGACGTCATCGTCGTCGTGCGCTTCCAGGGTCCCAAGGCCAACGGGATGCCGGAACTGCACTCACTGACGCCCATGCTGTCGATCTTGCAGGGCCGGGGCCAGAAAGTGGCGCTGGTTACCGATGGCCGCATGTCTGGCGCTTCCGGCAAGGTGCCCGCCGCCATCCATGTTGTCCCCGAAGCGCTCGACCGTGGCCCCATTGCATACCTTCAGGATGGTGACATCCTGCGCGTCGATGCGGTCAGGGGTGATCTGGAAATCCTCACCGCTGGTGTGCTGGACCGCGCGCCCGTCACCGCCGACCTGTCCGCCAATCAACACGGTGCAGGGCGCGATCTTTTTGATACGTTCCGCCAGAATGTCGGCTCGGCCGACACCGGTGCCAGCATTTTCGGAGTTTAATCTCATGTCCAAATCCCAACGTACCCGCGAGATCTGCGCACTGGCCCCGATCGTTCCGGTTCTGGTCGTCGATGACGTTGCGCAGGCCCGCCCGCTGGCCGAGGCATTGGTCGCCGGCGGTCTGCCAGCGCTCGAGGTCACCTTGCGCACGCCCGCCGCACTCGACGCGATCCGTGCGATGGCCAGGGTGCCCGGCGGCGTGGTCGGCGCAGGTACACTGGTCACACCCGAAGACGTCCGCGCCGCCAAAGAGGCGGGCGCGCAGTTCGGCGTCTCTCCGGGCGCAACCGACGCGCTCATCGCGGCGTGCGAGGCCGAGGGCCTGCCCCTGCTGCCCGGTGCGGCCACGGCCAGCGAAGCGATGGCATTGCTGGAAAAAGGCTATGACATGCTGAAATTCTTCCCGGCCGAGGCCTCTGGCGGCGCGCCCGCGCTCAAAGCCATCGGCGCACCCCTGCGGCAGATCAGCTTTTGCCCGACAGGCGGGGTGTCGATGTCCAACGCCCGCGACTACCTGTCCCTGTCCAACGTGGTCTGCGCCGGTGGCAGCTGGGTCGCGCCCAAGCAGATGGTCGAAAGTGGTGACTGGGCCGGGATCGAAACACTTGCGCGCGAGGCATCGAAGCTGGCGGATTGACGCCGCGAAGCCCCTCGGTAATGTGGGCGTCAACTCAGACAGGTTGACCCCATGACACAGACATCTGCCCTCTCTCAGGGGCGAACTTATTTGGCAATCCCAGGCCCGTCGGTGATGCCGGACGCGGTCCTGCAGGCGATGCATCGTCCGTCGCCCAATATCTACGATGGCGCGCTCATCGACATGATGCCCGCCCTGACCCGCGACCTGCGTCGGGTTGCACGCACAGGCCATGACGTTGCCATCTATATTGCCAATGGTCACGGCACGTGGGAGGCCGCTCTGTCCAACGTGATCGCCCCCGGCGAAACCGTTCTGGCTCCTGCCTCGGGCCGGTTCACCCATGGCTGGGCCGAGATGGCCGAAGGCATCGGGGCAAAGGTGCAGCTGATCGATTTCGGCAACTCATCCGCCTGGGATCTCGACCGAATTGCCGACGCTTTGCGCGCGGATAAAAGCCACCAGATCAAGGCCGTTCTCGCGGTTCATGTGGACACATCAAGCTCGATCCGCAACGATATCTCGGCACTGCGCAAACTGCTCAACGATCTGGACCACCCGGCGCTGTTGATGGCCGATTGCATCGCCTCGCTGGGATGCGACCGGTTCGAGATGGATGAATGGGGCGTCGATGTCACGGTCACCGCCTGCCAGAAAGGCCTGATGACCCCCGCAGGTACAGGCTTTGTCTTTTTCAACGACAAAGCACAGGTTAAGCGGGCCGCCATGCCGCGTGTTTCGCGATATTGGGACTGGCAGCCGCGCGCCAATCCCGACCTGTTCTACCAGTATTTCGACGGTACCGCGCCGACGCATCACCTCTATGGTCTGCGCGCCGCGCTCGACCTGATCCATGCGGAAGGGATCGAACAGGTCTGGGCCCGCCATGAACGTCTGGCTACTGCCATTTGGGCGGCCTGCGAAACATGGGCCGAAGGCGGCGCGCTGCATCTGAACGTTGCCGACCGCGCCCACCGCAGCCATGCCGTTACCGCCCTGCGCCTGAACGGGGGGCGCGGCACGGCCCTGCGCGCGTTCACTGAACATCAGCTGGGCCTGACACTGGGCATTGGCCTCGGGATGGAGGATTACGACAGCTGTTTCCGCCTCGGGCATATGGGCCATGTCAACGGGCAAATGGTGATGGCGATGCTGGGCGGTATGGAAACGGCCATGGCCGCGCTTAATATCCCCCGTGGCAAAGGCGCGCTCGAGGCCGCCGCTGCCGTCCTGGCCGCCTGATACACTTCAGACGAACAGCACTGATCCGCCCCTTCATCTGGCCAAAAATATCCTCGGGGGGAATCGCGCATTGCGCGATGGGGGGCAGACAGCCCCCCTTTGACCCGATGGCAAGACAGACCAGCGCTAGTCCGTCTTTGCCCGCACTTCCGCTAGCGCCTTGGGCAAGGCGGCCGCGAAAGCATCCAGATCTGCTGTTTCACCACAGCTTACCCGGATGCACCTGTTCTGGGGCGTTGCAAACGGCATCCGGACAAACAGGCCCCGCGCAACCAGAGCCTCCAGAACCGCTCGGGCAAAATCCCCATCCCGCCCGCAATCAATCGTCACGAAATTGGTGGCCGAGGGCAGCGGCTCCAACCCGTTCTCGCGGGCAATCGTTCCTATCCGCTCACGCGCCTCGGCGATTTGCGCCTGAATATGCTCCAGCCACGCACCATCCTGCAACGCGGCCAACGCCCCGGCCTGTGCCGCGCGGTTCATGCCGAAATGGTTGCGCACCTTGTTGAAGGCTGCAATCAGGTCGGGCGCTCCCATGGCATAGCCAACCCGTGCGCCCGCCATGCCATAGACCTTGGAAAATGTCCGCATCCGTATCACGCGGGGGTCGTCTGCGCTTACAGGAGCCGCTGTCCCATCTGGCGCGCACTCCACATAAGCCTCATCCAGAATCAGCAGGCACCCGTCGGGCAGGGCGTCCATCGCCGCCACGATATCCGCGCCGGAATGCCAGCTGCCCATCGGATTGTCCGGATTGGCCAGATAGACCAGCTTTGCACCCACCTCGGCCGCCTTCGCAAACAGGGCCGCCGGGTCTTCGTGATCCCCGGCATAGGGAACCTTGTGCAAAACGCCACCGAACCCGGCGACATGATAATTAAAGGTGGGATACGCCCCGTCCGAGGTCACAACCGCATCCCCGGGCCCTACAATCAGACGCACAAGATAACCCAG
Source organism: Ruegeria sp. N10 (assembly GCF_056531545.1). Taxonomy (NCBI): domain Bacteria; kingdom Pseudomonadati; phylum Pseudomonadota; class Alphaproteobacteria; order Rhodobacterales; family Roseobacteraceae; genus Ruegeria; species Ruegeria sp. N10. Next base: position 56,630 of record NZ_JBQFLY010000012.1, read on the forward strand.
AAGCCCGTCAATCCCTTCGCCTACGACGATATTTTCGGGGGTTACCCCATGATACTCGGCCAAAGCATGGCGCAGATCGTGGTTCTCGGGATCACCATACATCCAGATATCAGACGCGGCCTGCTCCATGGCCCGGATCGCGTGGGGCGAGGGGCCAAACACGCTCTCGTTGGCGCCAAGACGGGCAATGAACGCCGCGCCGCGCTGACGCTCTTGCGTTTCGGGGCCCACAAAGGGCACGGTGGCGGGCAGGGATTGGGCAAGCGGGGTGTATCGTGGTCCTGTCATGCCTGCAGATAACCCCAAGCCCGAGCTTCGGGCAAGCGCGCACCTCATCCCGCGCGTCAGAACGTATTGAAACACAAGTAAGGAGCGCAAATGCGCATACTGTCTGCCATTGTTCTTCTGGGCCTTGCCTATCTTCTGTTCTGGCCCGTTCCCGTTATCCCCGTCGCCGTTGAGATGCCGGAAGCTGCCGGTTTCACAGGGGATTTCGCCGAGAACACCGTGCTGGACGCCGCGCAGCTGATCCACTTGCCCGATGGGGAAACCGGCCCCGAAGACATCGCCATCCTGCCCGACGGCGCGGTCTATACGACCAGCCGGTCTGGCACGCTCTATCGCATTGACGGGGCCGACCCTGTTGTGGCCGACCAACTCGGTGGGCGTCCTCTGGGTCTCAGGGCCGGACCGGATGGCGCGCTTTACATTGCCGACAGCTTTCGCGGCGTGATGCGCTGGACTGGGCCGGGCACGCTTGAATCCGTGGTGGCCGATATCGACGGTGCGCCCGTGGTCTATGCAAACCAACTGGACGTGGCGCAGGACGGCACGATCTATTTTTCGAACTCTTCCGACCGGTTCGATCCCGAAACCATGGGCGGGACCAAGCCGACTTCGGTCCTGACCATCTGGGAACAATCCGATACAGGCTATGTCGCCCGTCACACACCCGATGGCCGCACCGAAAAGATTGCCACTGGGTTCGTCTATACCAATGGCATTGCGCTCTCACCTGACGCAGATTTCCTGCTGATCGCCGAGACCGGTCGCGCACGGGTACACAAGCTGTGGCTCAGCGGGCCGAAAGCCGGTCAGCAAGAGGTCTTGCTGGACAACCTGCCCGGCTATCCCGACAATCTCGAAGCACAAGGTGATGGCACCTACTGGATGGCCTTCGCCAGCCCGCGTGTCCCGTCCGAGGCACTGATGCCGTACCCCTTCCTGCGCAAGGTGGTCTGGCGGCTGGGTCCGGCTGTACGCCCGGCACCGATCCATCGGGGTATGCTGGTGCAATTTGATGGTGAAGGCACGATCCTGCGCACGCTTCAAGACCCTCAAGGCCGTATTGGCATCACAACAGGGGGCCGGATCGTGGGCGATCAGTTCTATGTCATGACGCTCGATTCCCCCTGGTTCGGGCGGATGCCTGTCAGCGATCTGCCCTGACGTCGCAGTGGAATTCGGCGTCCCGTCCGGGCATGGTCGCCGCAACTGAATTTCGGGAGGTCCCCCATGTCACGTGTATCCGTCACCTATCAAGACCATGTTGCCCATGTCACCCTGACCAGAGGTGACAAGATGAATGCGCTGGATGACGCGATGGTCAAGGCATTGCTCTCTGCCGGGCAAGAGGTCGCCGCCTCGGACGCCCGCGCCGTGGTTTTGTCGGGCGAGGGGAAAAGCTTCTGCGCAGGGCTCGACATGGCAAGCTTTGCAAAGATGGCCCATATGGATCCCACCGAATGGCTGATGACCCGCAACCATGAGGATGCCAACGAGATGCAGGAGCTGGCCCTGATCTGGCGTCGCGTACCGGTACCGGTGATCTGCGCCATTCAGGGTGTCGCCTATGGCGGTGGCCTGCAAATTGCGCTGGGCGCGGATATCCGTATCGCGCACCCCGAGGCGAAACTGGCGGTGATGGAGATGAAATGGGGTATCATCCCCGATATGGGTGGCATGGTTCTGTTGCCCCGGCTTGTGCGTTCGGACGTTCTGCGTCTGCTGACCTACACGGCCCGGCCCATCGGTGCGCAGCAGGCGATGGATTGGGGGCTGGTCACGCAGCTTTCAGATGATCCGCTGACCGAAGCTTTGGCCATTGCCGAGAACATCGCCGGTCAAAGCCCTTCGGCCATCCGTGCCGCCAAGCGGCTGATCGAAGTGGCCGAAACCCAGCCCCGCGCGGATGTTCTCAAGGCGGAATCCGCCGAGCAGGTTGAGCTGATCGGCAAGCCGCATCAGATGGAGGTCGTGATGGCGCAGATGCAGGGCCGCAAGCCCGAGTTCAAATGATCAGCGGATGAAAGCCCGCCGTGCATCGCGGGCCATGTTGTAACGCATTTCAAAATCGGCGTTTTTCGCCATCACAACCTTGCGTTCTGCCGAACCAACCAAGGGGCGATTAATCCCGGCAAGGGCAGGATGCGAAAGCGGCTACCGGATTCTGTTGCTCACCAGATAGGCCAGCCCGCCGACCAGCAGGCCCCAGACCGCCGCGCCCAGCCCAAAGACCGAGATGCCCGATGCGGTGATCGCAAAGGTCAGCATCGCGGCCTCACGCTCGGCCGGAACCTCAAGTGCTGCGAAAATCGAATTGGCCAGCACGCCGATCAGGGCGACACCGGTCAATGTCCCCATCAACAGCGGATCGGCATGGGATGCAAAGCCGGTAATCGCCACGGCAAAGATGCCGAATACACCGTAGAACACCCCACCCATGATGGCCGACCAGTACCGTTGCGCGGGATCGGGGTGGCTGTCTTCGTTGGAACACATCGCAGCCGTGATCGCCGCAAGGCAGGTGGCAGGCGCACCAAACGGAGCCGATAACAGGCTTGCCCCACCCACGGATGAAAACAGCCTGCCCGGCGCCGGGGTATAGCCAAAGCTGCGCATCACCGCGATGCCGGGAATATTCTGGGTCGCCATCGTGACGATAAACAGCGGGATGGCGATTCCGATGGTCGAGGCCAGCGAGAAACCGGGCATGGTCCAGACCGGTGCCGCCAGCCATCGCGCCGGGGTCACCGAGGTGTCGCCTGCGTTCAGCACCACAACAAGCGCGGCGGCGGCAACGGCCGCCGGAACGGCGAACAGCCGGTTGATCCGGCCCGCGATGAACCATGTCAGGATCACCGCCAGGGCTTGCTCGGGCAATTCGACTGCGGCCTGAAAGGGCAGAATGCAAAGCGGCAGCAGAACGCCCCCCAGCATGGCCTGTGCCAGAGTCGTCGGAATGGCGGCCGCTAGCCGCCCCAATGGCCGCCAGAGCCCGGCCAGAACCGTCAGCGCCCCTGCACACAGGAACGCGCCCGTTGCCTCGGAAAACCCCAGCGCCGGAGTCGCGGACACCGCCAGCAGCGCCGCCCCCGGTGTCGACCAAGCGACGCTGATCGGTTGCCGGTACCACAGGCTCAGCACAATGGCGGTCAGTCCCATTGCGATGGCCGCCATCATCAGGCCCGAGGCCGCCTGCGCCGGAGACGCGTCCATCGCGGCCAGCCCCTGCAACACGATAGGAAAGGAACTGAAGAACCCGACAATGGCGACAACCAGCCCGGTCGAGACTGTCTGGAGCGGTGGGGCAAACTGGGTCATGACAGCCTCGGACGGTTGGGGTTGGTGATTGCTAACAAGCGGCGGCAGGGGCGGGCAAGGTCTGAACGCGCAAAAGAAAACCCCGCCGGATCAGCGGCGGGGTTTGGGGTATGAGTATTTTGAAAAGGTGAAGATCAGGCGATCTCGGCCAGACGGGCCAGCGCCTCGTTCAGCTTGGCTTCTTCTTCCTCGCGGGCGGCGAGGTTGGCTTTGGCTTCCTCGACCACCTCGTCCGGGGCCGAGGCCACGAATTTGGGGTTGTTCAGACGCCCGCGCAAGCCACCCAGTTCCTTGGCCAGCTTGCCCTTTGCTTTCTCCAGCCGCTCCTTTTCCGCGCCAATGTCGATGATATCCGCCAGCGGCAGGCCGAAGGAGGCTCCGGGGGCGGCAATCGAGATGGTGCCCTTGGGCAGCGCGTCCGCGCTGGTCAGGCTGTCGATGCGGGCCAGACGTTTGATCAGCGCCTCGTTGCGGTCCCACGCGGCTTGGCCGTTGGCGTCGATCTCGGTCACCAGCATCGGCACGTAAAGACCCGCAGGCACTCGCATCTGCGCACGGGCCGAGCGGGTGTTCTCGATCACCGAGATCACCCAGTTCATTTCACGATCCGCGTCGGCGTCGACCAGTTCGGTGCCGTAGGTCGGCCAGTCGGCGTGGACGACCATTTTCGCGCGGTTGCCGGTCAGGCCCCACAGCTCTTCGGTGATGAAGGGCATGATCGGGTGCAGCAGGACCATGCACTGATCCAGAACCCAGCGCATGGTGGCGCGGGTCTCGGCCTGCGCCGCGGCGTCGTCGCCTTGCAGCAGCGGTTTGGACAGTTCCACATACCAGTCGCAGACCTTGCCCCAGACAAAGGCATAGAGCCCGTTGGCCGCGTCGTTGAAACGATAGCTTTCCAGCGCCGCGTCGACCTCTTCCCGCACGCGGGCGGTTTCGCCGATGATCCAGCGGTTTACGGCGGCCTTGGGCTGCAGGTCGGCCACGTCCAGTTGCGGGACGGCGTCGGTAAAGACCTCGTTCATCTCGGCAAAGCGGACGGCGTTCCACAGCTTGGTGCCGAAGTTGCGATAGCCGGTGATGCGCTCGCGCGACAGTTTCAGCACACCGCCAATCGCCGCCATCGAGGCATTGGTGAACCGCAGCGCGTCGGCACCGAACTCGTCGACGATTTCCAGCGGGTCGATGACGTTGCCGGTGGTCTTGGACATCTTCTTGCCCTTCTCGTCACGGACGAGCGTGTGCAGATAGACGGTGTGGAACGGGATTTCATTCACCACGGCCAGTTGCATCATCATCATCCGGGCGACCCAGAAGAACAGGATATCCGCGCCGGTGATCAGGACGTCCGTGGGGAAGTAGCGCTCCAGCTCCTCGGTATCTTCGGGCCAGCCCAGCGTGCCGATGGGCCAGAGGCCGGAGGAGAACCAGGTGTCGAGGACGTCGGGGTCGCGGTAGAGGCCGATTTTGCCCTCGCGAATGAACGAGATAGCCTCTTCCTTAGTAGAGACCTCGGCGATTTCCATGCCTTCGTAGTAGCCCTCAACGTCCGCCCGAATTGCATCAAAAGACGGGCCGCAGAATACCGCAAACTCCCCTTTGTTGTGGCTTTCCATACGGGCGATGCGATCAGGGTTCGGTTCCAGCCCCGAGCACTTCTGCTGAGGCCCATACCAAACCGGAATCTGATGCCCCCACCACAGCTGGCGCGAGATGCACCAGGGCTCGATGTTTTCCAGCCAGTGGTAATAGGTTTTCTCGCCCGATTCAGGGATGATCTTGACCGTGCCATCCTTGACCGCGTCCAGCGCAGGGCCGACGACCTTTTCGGCGTCGACGAACCACTGGTCGGTGAACATCGGCTCGATGACGACTTTCGAGCGGTCGCCAAAGGGTTGCATGATCGGTTTGCTCTCGACCAGTGGGACAAGTGCCGGGCTGAAGTCCTGCTCACCGTCTTCGTCCTCTGTAGGCCGGGCCTCAGTCCGGCTCGATCCCAGACGCGGATCGTCCGCTGGACACATAACAGCCAGACCTTCGCGGGTGATCTCTTCGACCACCTTGGCGCGCGCCTCGAACCGGTCCAGTCCGCGCAGGTGATCCGGGATCAGGTTGATTGCGTCGATCTCATTCTCGGTGAACGTTTTGCCGCGCGCATATTCCTGCGCCTTGCCCGCCTCTTCGGCGTAAGGCGCGCCATCAGCCCGCATCGCGCCCTTGGTGTCCATCAGGCGGTACATCGGAATGCCGCCGCGCCTGGCGACCATATTGTCGTTGAAGTCATGCGCGCCGGTGATCTTCACCGCGCCCGAGCCGAAGTCGGGATCGGGATACTCATCGGTGATGATCGGAATCTGGCGGCGATGCTCTTTCGGTCCAACCGGGATTTCGCACAGTTTGCCGACGATCGGCGCGTAGCGCTCATCCGACGGATGCACGGCCACAGCACCGTCGCCCAGCATGGTTTCGGGCCGCGTGGTTGCAATGGAAATATAATCCCGCTCTTCGCGAAGGATTACATTCCCATCTTCATCTTTTTCCAAATACTCATATGTCTCGCCGCCCGCCAAAGGGTACTTGAAGTGCCACATGTGGCCCGGCGTTTCAATATTCTCGACCTCAAGGTCCGAAATCGCCGTTTCGAAATGCGGGTCCCAGTTGACCAGTCGCTTGCCGCGATAGATCAGGCCCTTTTCGTACATGTCGACAAAGACCTTGATAACGGCATCATGGAAGTTGGGTGAGTTTTCGTGCCCGGTGCGTGGGTCACCTGGCGCGCCCGCCATGGTAAAGGCATTGCGTGACCAGTCGCAGGAATTCCCCAACCGCGTCATCTGTTCGATAATCTTGCGGCCGTATTGCCCCTTCCAATCCCAGACCTTGGCCAGAAACTCTTCGCGCGCGTAGTCGGTGCGCTTCTTGCCCTCTTCGGCCATCAGTTTCTTTTCAACCTGCATCTGCGTGGCGATGCCGGCGTGGTCCTGACCAGGTTGCCACAGAGTGTCGAACCCGCGCATCCGGTGCCAGCGGATCAGAATATCCATCAGTGTATGGTTAAAGGCATGTCCCACATGCAACGCGCCGGTCACGTTGGGCGGTGGCAGCATGATGCAAAAGCTCTCATCACGCGAACGGTTCGCGCCTGCCTTGAAGGCTCCGGCCTGTTCCCAGGCCTCATAGATACGGGCCTCGGCCTCGGCCGCGTTGAATGTCTTTTCCATCGCCATGGGATGCGTCCTGCGTCAACAAATTCGGGTCAGCGCCTGCAATAGCGAATGGAGACGGGAAGGGGAAGGCCCTGTGCGGCGACGATTGCCGATGTCACCCCGTGCCGGTCACCTCGTTTCCATACAGGTGCGTGCTTTGCGCCGCGCCTTGTGTCATCGCCTTGGCCTGATCCTCTCGAATGCGGGCATGAAGCGCCAAGGCTGGCGGCGAAAACAATTCGGTCGGTGGTTCGATGAGGATGAAATTGCCCACCCGGTCTTCGCCCCGCGCCAAGACCGCGTAATCGCGGTCCGCCACTTTTTGCTGTGCGTTCGGGTTCAGATACCGGATTGCCAGCCCGATCCGCCGATCGTCCGACATATTGGGTCCCGAGCCATGGATTGTGAGGCCATGGTGCAGCGACATTTGACCCGGCTGCAATTCGATATGCGTTTTGTCCTCGTCTGCCACATCGACAGCCACCTCCTGCCCGCGCGACAGCAGGTTGTTGTCTGAAAACGTGTCGTTATGGGGCAGGATCGGGTTTTTGTGGCTGCCCCTGACAAAGTCCATGCAGCCGCTTGCAATCGTGGCAGGCGACAATGCGATCCATGCGGTCATCTGATCCGGTGTTTCGCCCATCCCCCAATAGGTCAGGTCCTGATGCATTCCCACCACCTGAGTCGTGCGTGGCTCTTTGATGAACAGTTCCGCAGACCACAGCAGCAAGTCCGGTCCCAGTATTCCTTCGACGACGTCCAGAACTCTGGGGTCCAGTGCGATACGGGCGACCAGCGGCATCACCACATGGGCGTTCAGGCGCTTGTACATGTTCAGCGGCAGCGGAAGGTCGGCCACACGCCATGTCTTCTCGATCTGCTCCAGCTCGGCCCGAAACTGTGCGGTCTCATCCGGCGAAAAGACTGTGATGGGAAAGGCAAACCCGTCTTGCCAATACGCGTCGACCGATGGGGCGTCCAGGCGGCCCTGTGACAGGGAAATGGGTTTGGGCATGGGGGACCTCCGGCAGGCTGCATTTTCAAACAGCCTACGAATCCCCCTGCGGCTCCCGCAATCCTGTTTACGACATCGGTGTCGCCACACGCTTTCATGCAAGGCGCTGGACATAAGCGAACGCAGGGCTAGTGTCGCCATCAAGGCAGTGACAGGAGCATCCCATGGAAAAATTCGGCAGAAGCCAGCCGGTCAAACGGACCGAGGATCGGCGGTTCCTGACCGGGCAGGGGCGCTATATGGACGATGTCGTGCCCGGCAATGCGTTGTTTGCCGCTTTCTTCCGTAGCCCTGTGGCCCATGGCGATATCACCGCGCTGGATCTTGAGGCTGCGCGGGATGCCGACGGGGTTCGGCTGGTCATGACACTGGACGATCTTGCCGCCTCGGGCATCGATACGGTGATGAATGCCGCAACCTTGACCAACCGCGACGGAACCGGCTCTGCCGCGCCGGATCGGCATATGCTGGCCAGGGACCGCGTGCGCTTTGTGGGCGAACCCGTGGCCGTTGTCATCGCTGATACGCTGGTTCAGGCGCAGGACGCGGTCGAGCTGATCTGGATAGATATCCGGGAACGCGCTGCCAAGCTGGACGTGAACGCGGGGGGTGAGGCCCTGCACCCGCAAGCGCCGGACAATCGCGCGTTTGACTGGGGCTTGGGTGACGAAGCCGCGACCAAAGCCGCCTTTCAGGCCGCCGCCCATACCGTCTCGCTGAACGTGCACGACAACCGCGTCATCATCAGCTCGCTCGAGCCGCGGGGCTGTCAGGCCGACTGGTCTGGCGGGCGTCTGCACTTTTCCTATGGCGGGCAGGGTGTCTGGGCGATGAAGGCACAACTGGCGCAAAAGCTGAAACTCGATGCGGATGCGATCCGTGTCACCACCCCGGATGTGGGGGGCGGGTTTGGCATGAAGGTGATGCCATATCCCGAATATTTCTGCGTGGCCGTGGCCGCGATGAAACTGGGCCAGCCCGTGCACTGGATGTCCGACCGGTCCGAGGCAATGCTGTCCGATCACCACGGCCGCGATCTGACCTCGCTGGCCGAGCTGGCCTTTGATGCCGACCACCGGATCACCGCCTACCGCGTTCACAGCAAAGTCAACCTTGGTGCCTATAACAGCCATTTCGCGCAGGCGATCCAGACAAGCCTGTTCAGCAAGGTGCTGATGGGGGTCTATGACGTTCAGACCACCTATCTCCGGGTCGAGGGGTTCTATACCACGACAACACAGGTTGACGCCTATCGCGGTGCGGGACGCCCCGAGGCGATCTATGTGCTGGAACGCGTGATGGACCGCGCCGCGCGCGAACTGGGCGTTGACCCGTGGGAGTTGCGGCGCAGAAACTTCATCAAACCCGGCCACTTCCCATACACCTCTGCTACGGGTGAAACCTATGATGTCGGCGATTTCGACATGGTCCTGCACCGCGCGGCCAACCAGACCAGCGGGTTCAACGCCCGCAAGGCCGCAGATGCCGAACGCGGTCTGATCCGGGGGCAGGGTCTTTGTTACTATATCGAAAGTATTTTGGGGGACCCTTCCGAGAACTCGAAGGTCGAGTTTTGCGAGGATGGCACGGTGAACCTTTATGTCGGCACACAATCGAACGGGCAGGGGCACGAGACGGTTTATGCCCAGTTCCTGTCCGATCAGACCGGCGTTCCGATGGACAGGATCACCGTCATTCAGGGGGATACCGACCGGCTTGGCCATGGCGGCGGAACTGGTGGCTCACGCTCAGTGACGGTGCAAAGTACCGCGACCCTTGCTACCATTGACAAAATGATCGCCGCATTCACGCCTTATCTGGCCGATAAGATGGGGGTCGAGGACAGTGATGTGCGATTTGACCATGAAACATTCCGCGCGCCGGGCTCGAACCTGACGCCGACCCTGACCGAAGCCGCGGCCATGGCCCGCGCCGACGGGCGCTTGGACTTGCTGACGCATGAGTCCCGCGCGCACCTGGATGCCCGCAGCTATCCCAACGGCGCGCATGTTGCCGAGGTTGTGATCGATTCCTTCACCGGCGAAACCCGTGTGGACCGCTACACCGTGGTTGATGATTTCGGAAATCTTATCAACCCGATGCTGGCCGAAGGACAGGTGCATGGCGGGGTGGTTCAGGGCATCGGGCAGGCGCTGTCGGAACATGTGGTGCATGATGATCACGGACAGCTGCTCACGGCATCGTTTATGGATTACGCCTTGCCCCGCGCGGTGGACGTACCCATGATAAAGTTTACCTCGGCGCCGGTGCCGTCAACTTCCAACCCGATGGGGATGAAAGGATGCGGCGAGGCCGGCACGGTGGGCGCTCTGGCCGCTGTGGCGAACGCGGTTCAGGACGCGCTCTGGGATCACGGGGTGCGGCAGGCGGATATGCCTTTCACACCTCACAAAGTTTGGGAATTGCTGACGCATGGAACTGTCGCGGCTCAGTAGGAAGGTTCTGGGATGGCTCGGGCGGCCCTTGCGGTCCGAGCACTCCGCCGAAACGCGGCACCGCGAGCCGATCAGCCACGTCATTATCCTTGATGGCACCATGTCCACCCTCGAACCGGGGTTCGAGACGCATGCCGGTCAGACCTATCGCCTGTGTTGCGAAATGGGCAGCAAGGTGTCGGTGTTCTACGAGGCGGGTGTGCAGTGGGAAAGCTGGAAATCCACCATGGACGTGATGATGGGCCGGGGTATCAACCGCCAGATCCGCCGCGCCTATGGCTATCTGGCGTCACGCTACAAGCCCGGTGACCGGATTTATTTCATCGGTTATTCCCGTGGGGCCTACGGCGTGCGCAGCCTGGCCGGGGTGATCGACATGATCGGCCTGCTCAAGGCCGAACACGCGACCGAGCGGAACATCCTGCAAGCCTACCGCCATTATGAATGCAATGTCAGCGGCACCGCCGCCCGCGATTTTCGCCGCAAGTTCTGCCATGACAATGTCAAGATCGAGATGGTCGGTGTCTGGGATACGGTCAAGGCGCTGGGCCTGCGCCTGCCGCTGCTGTGGCGCTGGGCCGAGGATCGCCATGCCTTTCACAACCACCAGCTGGGCCCGGCCACTCTGCATGGCTATCACGCGCTGGCCCTCGACGAAACGCGCGAGGTGTTCGAGCCGGTTCTGTGGCGATGCAAGCCCGATTTCAAAGGTCATGTGGAACAGGTCTGGTTCCGTGGCACCCACGGCGATATCGGCGGCCAGCTGAACGGCTATGAAGAGGCCCGGCCGCTTAGCAATATCTCGTTGATCTGGATGCTGGACAAGGCCGAGATGCACGGGCTGCCGATGCCCGAAGGCTGGCGCACCCGTTTCCCGACGGATGCCCATGCGCAATCGGTTGGAACCTGGCGCGGCTGGGGCAAGATCTTTCTGCTGCGCAAACACCGCAAGGTCGGGCGGGATCAGTCAGAACGCCTGCATGTCTCGGTCGTGCCGGATGAATTGCCGGGCTGGGTGGCGATGCCGAACCTGCCGACACATCCCGCGCAGTGAAAGGCTACCATGTGCCACTGACACCAAGATCACCGGCACTTCAATGTCAGGTTCGAGCCCGAAGCGGGCAGAGCAGAACTTAATAAAAGTCGAATTGCATATAATCAAAGTAGTCAGTTAGCTCGATGGGATCGGAACACTCCGGGTATCTTTCGATGAATCTAAAGCCGATGCGCTCATAGATGCGGAGCATATCTTGATTGCCTTTTACAGTATTCACCAAAAGGGTGCGCCAACCCATCTCCCGAGCGGCCTCCATCCGTGCATCGACCAAAGCTCGGCCAAGGCGGTTTCCACTTGCTTCCGGTCGAACAAAAAGACGCTTTAGCTCTCCGGCATCTGGTCGGGCCTGTTGCAGCGTACCACACCCCACAAGGCGGTTTTGTTCACCATATGCCAGAACGAGGCGGCCGGTTGGCGGCAAGAACGTCTGAATATTTGCCAGAACGGATGATGCCATATCTTTTGGTTCTTTTCTCGCAGACCCGCCTGCCAAGGCCAGTTTATGAAAGACGACGGCGTAATACTCGGTCAGAAGTTCTTCGAATGCGGGTTTGTCGTCTACTTCGGTAACCGAAGCTATCCGATATTCCATACCGACCTCTTTTCATGCCCAATAAAGATCGGCAGCTTACTCCGCTTTTCCGCGCCGACATAGTAAAATCATCGAGGGCATCAGCCAACGGCACAGCCTGGAAAGGAATGATGCGTCTAGTGTCGGCGATGCCAGCTTCGTCCGCAAAGCTGACAACCACCGAGACGATTGGCGCCGCCACGCAGCGAACGGCAGCATCGTCCGCAAAGTTGACGCTCCGAACTAAAACACCCTCGCAGCATTCAGCGAGGGTGTTTTCTTTGTAAGAGCCCGTTACGCCTTGCGTCGTTCTTGACTATACAACGCCTCCGGTAAAGGGCGTGGCGAAACGCCTGCGCCCTTTTCACGTTCTATAGACATGATTTAGGTTCTGGTGTTCGCTATTACCGCCGCCGGTCGCGGCGCGAACTCATCGGCTGGAAAGCCACGCCCACATGCGCCTCGCAATAGGGTTTGCCTGCCTCAACCGGCAGGCCGCAGAACCAGAAATCCTCGGTCGCGGGGTCGCCCACAGGCCATTTGCAGGTCTTCTCGGTCAGTTCCATCAGCGTCAGCTTCTTGGCCTTCTTCTCGATCTCGTTGACCTTGGCCAGCGCCTCGGGGCTGATTTCGTTGGCCGAAGGCTGCGGCGGCAGCGGCTGACCGGCGGGGATGATCTGGCGGCGCGCCGGAACGGCGGGTTTCGCCTCGGCAGCAGCAGCCGGGCGCGCCGGCTCTGTCTTTGGCATGGGCCTGGGCTTGGCTTCGGCCTTGGGCGCGGGTGCCGGTTTCTCTTTCGGTTCGGACTTGGCCGGGGCTGCGCCTGCTGTCCGGTTGGACAGGCCCAGGCGGTGGACCTTGCCAATCACCGCGTTACGGGTCACGCCACCCAGTTCCTTGGCGATCTGGCTGGCCGACTGGCCTTCGCCCCACATCTTCTTCAGCAGTTCTACGCGCTCGTCTGTCCAGGACATCGTCAGCCTTTCAAAAGCGGAAAGCGGCCCCGGATTCGGGCCGCCTTGGGAATTCGTCTCAGCCCCCTATTCTAAACACTGCGGCCCGAGTTACAAGCTGTCTTCGAATCAGGTTGAGGGCAAAGCATGCAGAATCCCGCAGAACAGACCGCACGCAGCTTTGGAGCGGTCAACTGGATGGGGCTTTACACGCTGGCGCAGCGCGAAATCCGGCGCTTTCTTTCGGTCTGGACCCAGACCGTTCTGGCGCCTCTGGTCACGGCTGGCCTGTTCCTGCTGATCTTCACAATCGCCATTGGGCCTAGCCGCCCTGACGTCATGGGCGTGCCGTTTGTGGTGTTTCTGGCACCGGGGATCCTGATGATGACGGTGATCCAGAACGCCTTTGCCAATACCTCCTCTTCGATGGTGATTGCAAAGGTGCAGGGCAATATCGTCGACACTCTGATGCCGCCGCTGTCCCCGCTCGAGATCCTGCTGGGGTATCTTGCCGGTGGCATCGCCCGTGGCCTGATGATCGCGCTGGTGATTTCGATTGCGTTGCTGGTTTTGCTGTCCATGGCGCCCCAGCACCCGTTGATTGCGCTGATCTTTGTTGTTCTGGGTGGCGCATTCATGGGCGCGCTGGGCCTCTTTGCCGGGATCTTTGCTAACAAGTTCGACCAGATGGCCGCGATCACCAACTTCATCGTCACGCCATTGGCCTTCCTGTCGGGCACCTTCTATTCGGTCGAGGCGCTGCCTTCTGTCCTGAACCGCCTGACCCACCTGAACCCGGTCTTCTACCTGATCGATGGGCTGCGTTACGGCATGATCGGCGTGTCCGACAGCTCTCCGTGGTTGGGCATGGCGGTTTGTGGTTTTGCCACGCTGGCCATCGGGCTGATCACCTGGCAGATGCTGCGTACCGGCTACCGGCTTAAGGCTTAACCGGGCTCTGCCAGCCTATCGGGCGACAGGGCAGGCTTGGGTTCGCCCAGCCGCGGATGCAAGCGGGCCGAGACAGCCCATGCCCCAAACAAAGCAATCCCGCCTGCCGCGAACACACCGGCCACCGGTGCCGCCAGCAAGACCAGAGCTGCAATACCGGGCGTCAGAATGCCCGAGACATCGCGGTAACTGGAATAAATCGCCGACATCTCGGTTCGCTCAGACGGTTTCACGGCCATAAGGAAGGGCAATCCGGCGCAGATATCCAGAACGATCAGCCAGACAGACCCCAGAACCAGCGCAGCGACCGAGGCGACCGGCCATCCCGCGACCAATCCGGCTGCGAAGAAGCAGCCCCCCGCGGCGGCAAACCCGATGCGAACAGCAGACCTGAGCGACCGCGTCTGGACCCAGCGCAGGATCAACGGGGCGGCCAGCAGCATGGCGTTTGTGCACGACAGAAGGATGCCGCCCAGTTGTTCTCCCAGCCCGTTTTGGATGGCGAAAATGGGCAGGTAGACCACATATATCCACCACCCGCAGGACCGGATCATTGCAAACAGATATCCGGCAACCAATCTGGGTTGAACAAAGAACCGGGGAAGAAAGGCCAACGGGTTGTTGGCCGGACCACGGGCCTTGGTGATCAGCTTGCCATTGCCCAGACGCATGCGCCAGAACTGCGCCAGCATGACCAGCGCTGCACCGGCACTGATTACAAACGGGGCAGGGTGCCACAGCTCCATCAGCAGGACACCGGCCATTGGGCCGCCCGTCCATCCCAAAGCGCTGTAGAACATGCGGCTGGTCTCGCACCGGCCAAGTTCGATCTTGCTGATGTAATCCAGCACATAGGTGTTGAAGCAGATGAAAGTGACAACCGTGGCCATGGTATTTAGGGCCAATGCGCCGACCACGGCCTCGGGGCTGCCCTCGATCGCCAGCGATGCACCACAGATGAACATGACACAACCGGTGGAATAGGCCCATCTGCGCGGTACAAAACGGATCAGGAACGGCACCATCAACCCGACCAGCAGGGACAGGATGCCAATCAGGAAATACAGGAATGACACGGACGAGGCATCGCCCAGCGCCCGGTACATCGCCAGCGGAAAGACTGAAATCAGGATGCCACGCACGATGGCTTCAATCCCGGCCAGAATCCCAAAATCGCGAACTGATGGGGCAGGCGCGTGGCGGACCCATTCAGGTATTCGGCGTTCATGCATGACAAACTCGCAAATCAACTCAGCCCAGAATGCGCCTGCTGCTTTGCCGTTCATGGGGGTTTGCGACACAAAGGTCGCCCCTGAACCGCAAGAGCAGTTTTTTCTGTCAGGTCCGGCGGTTTACTGCCTCGCGCCAGACCAGGATCAGCCCTCCGGTCAGAATCGTGACCGCGCCAATCAGACTGATCCGGTCGGGGATCACATCAAACACCGCAAAATCGTACAGCGCGGCGAAAATCAACGTGGCATAGCTGATCGGGGCCACGAATGACGCGTCCGCCCGTGCCATGCCGTTGATGAAACAAACCTGCGCGCAGGCCATCAGCAGGCCGATCCCCACCAGTGCAACCCATTGCTGCGGCGTAGGCATTTGAAACACAAAGCTGACCGCGACCGTAGCGATCACCAGCCCCATCGTGTTGTTGATCAGCAGAATCTGGATCGGAGCCTCGCGCCCCGACAGTTTCTTGATAAAGATCAGCTCCATCCCGATAAACGCCGCCGCAGCCAGCGCCAGAAGGGCGGCGGGCTGAAAACTTGCAGGTGTCGGGCGCAGCAGGATCACCGCACCCACAAGGGCCACGGCCGCCGCCAGCCTGCGCCACCGGCCGACCCGCTCCCCCAATAGCGGAATGGCCAGTACCATACCAAAGACAGGGTTCAGAAAGGAAATCGCCGTTGCATCTGCCATCGGAATGAACGCAACAGACGCGAACATCAACGTCACCCCGGCCCAGCCAAAGCTGGTTCGCCCGACATGCAGCCCCCAATGGGGCCGTCCCAGCCGGGGGCGAAGCACTGCGACCGCCGACAGGATGGCAAACAGAGCAAACAGAAACCGCCCGTGACTGATCTGCATCGCGTGCAAGGGAGGCCCGAGTGTCTCCGTCCCCAACGCCTTGGCCAACAGCGTCGTCGCCGCGATAAAGGCGGTCGCGACAAAGATCAGCCCTGCGGCCACAGCAGGATTTTGCGCCTTCGGGGTGAACATGGGCGAAAGCGGTGCGCCAAAACGGGGGCCTTGGCAAGACGCAAATCTGCGCTCAGCGCAAAACCGGAGGGGCAGCCAGCGCCGCCTTGGCTTGTTTGAGGCTGTTCAAAAACCGCTCTGCCCGTGCGATCCGTGCTTCGACCTCGTCAATCCGGTCCTGCAAAAACGCCTCGCCGTCAAAGCTGTCGGGATCGGCGGCTTCCAACTGCCCCAGCAACATGACCAGCTCTGCAATGCTGATGCCTGCCGCCTGTGCATCTGCAACTTGCTCCAGCGTGATCAGCGCTTCTTCGGGATAGTCGCGATAGCTGTTGGTGTTGTCCGGCCCCGGAGCTGACCGGATCAGCCCTTGGCGTTCATAAAACCTCAGCGTGTCACGGCTCAGCCCGCTGCGCCGCGCAAGTTCCCCGATCCGCATGTTTCAAAACCGTTGACTCAACTCCATGGTTTTGATCCTATGTCAGACAGTTATTCTCTGCAAGGACAGGCACCATGGGTCCCAAATGCCAAAGTTGCGGCATGCCGCTGTCAAAAGACCCCCAGGGCGGCGGGTCCGAAGCTGGCGGCGGGCGCAGCACGCGTTACTGCTCGCTGTGTTACGAAAACGGTGCGTTCCGCCATCCCGACGCATCGCTGGAAGAGTTTCAGTCTCACTGCGTCGATGCCCTTGTCGCCAAAGGCATGCCCCGCATCCTTGCCTGGGCTTTCACCCGCGGCATGGGCAAGCTCGACCGCTGGCGCTCGGCGTAATGATCCGGTGGCAATTTTGACCCTGCGGCAATAATGGGGTTTTCAGGCTGTCTTTTCACGTCTATAGAGCGGCCATGATCAAACGCGCACATATCCAGTTGCTCCGACGCCGACGCCGCTCTGCGTAATCGGCCTGTTTGATCCCATGTGCCTGCCAAATTGGCACAATTCTCACCAAATCTGTTGACGAAGCGGGCCTTAGTGTATCACTCACGAGGCTCAAACGACCCGAAAAGGATGATCCCATGATCCCGTCCGTTCTGCCGACCTATAACCGCGCGCCCTTGTCATTTGTAAAGGGCGAAGGCGCCTGGCTGACTGAAGCGGATGGCCGACGTTTTCTGGACCTCGGCGCAGGGATCGCGGTGAACGCGCTGGGCCATGCCCATCCGGCGCTGGTGGCCGCCCTGACGGAACAGGCCCACGCGCTGTGGCATGTCTCGAACCTCTACAACATCCCGCAACAGCAGGCACTGGCAGACAAGCTGGTCGAACACACCTTTGCGGATACGGTATTCTTCACGAATTCCGGCACCGAAGCCTGTGAACTGGCCGTGAAGATGGCCCGCAAGTATTTCTATGACAAAGGCCAGCCCGAACGGGTTGAGATCATCACCTTCGACGGCTCGTTCCATGGCCGGTCGTCGGCGGGCATCGCAGCGGCCGGGTCCGAGAAGATGACCAAAGGCTTTGGCCCGCTTTTGCCGGGCTTTGTCCACGTCACCTTTGGCGATCTCGACGGTGTCACCAACGCCATCACCGAAAATACCGCAGCCATCCTGATCGAACCGATTCAGGGCGAAGGCGGTATCCGACCTGTGCCTGACGCCGAACTCAGGGCTCTGCGCGGCATTTGTGACGAACACGGTCTGCTGCTGATCCTGGACGAGGTGCAATGCGGCGTCGGTCGGACCGGCAGGCTCTTCGCCCATGAATGGGCCGGGATCACCCCGGATATCATGATGGTCGCCAAAGGCATCGGCGGTGGTTTCCCCCTCGGCGCCGTGCTGGCAACCGAAGACGCGGCATCCGGCATGACCGCAGGCACGCATGGCTCCACCTATGGCGGCAACCCGCTGGGCTGTGCCGTGGGCTGTGCCGTGATCGATCAGGTCGCCACACCCGCCTTCCTCGAAGGTGTCAACCGCAAGGCCGGCCTGTTGCGCCAGAAACTCGAAGGTCTGGTTGCCGATCACCCCGAGGTTTTCGAAGAGGTGCGCGGATCGGGCCTGATGCTCGGCCTGAAATGCAAGGCGCCAAATATCGACGTGGTCAATGCGGGCTATGACAATCTGGTCATCACCGTCCCTGCCGCCGACAACGTCATCCGCCTGCTGCCGCCCCTGACCCTGACCGAGGATGACATCGCCCAGGCCATGATCCGCCTCGAAAAGGCCGCCAATCAGATCGAAACCCAGCTCGCAACTGCCTGAGCTTCATCTTTTCCCAAATACTCCGGGGGTGTGGGGGCTGGCCCCCACCGCCCGACCAGCCAAAAGCGAAGCGATATGAATCACTTTCTCGACATCCACAAAACCGATGCCACCGCGTTGCGGTCCATGATCGATCAGGCGGGCGCGATGAAACAGGCGCGTCTGGGTCGCCCCAAGGCCGCCCCTGACGACGAACAGCCGCTGAAAGACCGCATGGTCGCGCTGATCTTCGAAAAGCCCTCGACCCGGACGCGCGTGTCCTTTGACGTCGGTGTACGCCAAATGGGCGGCCAGACCATGGTGCTGTCGGGCAAGGACATGCAGCTGGGTCACGGCGAAACTATTGCCGATACCGCCCGTGTGCTGTCGCGTTATGTCGACATGATCATGATCCGCACCTTTGATGAGACCATCCTGACCGAGATGGCCGAATATTCCGACGTGCCTGTCATCAACGGCCTGACCGACCGCACCCATCCCTGCCAGATCATGGCCGATGTTTTGACGTTCGAGGAACACCGCGGCCCCATTGCGGGCAAGAAAGTGGTCTGGACCGGCGATGGCAACAATGTCTGCGCCTCCTTCCTGCACGCCGCCGGTCAGTTCGGCTTCGATCTGACCTTCTCCGGCCCGGCCCAGCTTGACCCCGAAGAAGAATTCATGGGGTTTGCCCGCCAGAAAGGGTCCAGAGTCGTCATCGAACGGGACCCGCACAAAGCGGTCGAGGGCGCTGATCTGGTGGTGGCCGACACCTGGGTTTCGATGCATGATAGCCAATCCGCCAAGGAACGCCGCCACAACATGCTGCGCCCCTATCAGGTCAACGCGGAACTCATGTCACATGCCAAACCCGACGCGCTGTTCATGCACTGCCTGCCCGCGCATCGTGAGGAAGAAGCAACCTCCGAGGTCATGGACGGCCCGAACTCGGTCATCTTCGATGAGGCCGAAAACCGCCTGCACGCACAAAAGGCCGTAATGCGCTGGTGTCTTGGCGTTTAGGATCATCATGCAGTTTCGAGAGGGCCATCAGGCTCTCTCATGACCCCCGGAGCACTGAATGCCTCACGTAACGCTAGAATTCTCCAAATCTCTGGACGACACCCATGATTTCCAGATGATTTGCGAGCGGCTGCATACCGTTCTCGCAAAACATGATGAAATCGACGCCGCAGCGCTCAAGATCCGCGCCGCACCGATTGCCTATTCCTACATCGGAACGCAACCACAGACCTTCGTGCATGCCACGCTGCTATTGATGCGTGGCCGCGATGAGCCCACGCGGGCCGAGCTTAACGCCATCATTCTGGACGTTCTGGCCCAGACCATGCCCGAGGTCGGCAGCATCACCGTGCAGGATGTCGAGATGACTCGCGCCACCTATGCAAAGCGGCTGGCAGGTTGATGGCGCGGGTACTCTCTGGGTCCGTCAGCCGTATATCGGCGCGTTGTTGATCGCGCTGAGATCTTCCATGATGTCAAAGACATGATCCGAAGTCACTGTAACCCCAATGGCCTCAAGGCGTTTCATATGCATCGCTTTGTAGGTTTCCAGGCTCGCACGATCGCGAAACAGATATGTTGACCCGAAGTGGTTCGTGCCTTCTTCGACAGTCCAGATTTTCCAGACGACACCGGGTTCCCGGGCGATGCTTTCAGCCAGTTCCTTTGTTCCGGCCAGAAACTCTGCGGTTACGGGTCCGTCATAGGCCAGATGCAGATCCCAGATTTTCATCGTACTCATGGTAAAATGCTCCACGTTCAGGGGGTAGGGGGTGTAATCAGCGGTTCTTGCCAAGCTGCGCAAAGCTCAGAATGGCAAGCAGCGCAAAGAAGATGGGGTCGGACCAGCCAAAGCCGGTGAACACCCCGGTAAGACAGGCATAAAGCGTGATGACAACGCCCAATATGTTGGTCCCCATCAGACCTTTCAGGATGTTCTGTGCCGTCTCGGTACCGGTTTCAGTGTTTCGAAACAGGAAGCTGATTAGGCCGATGCCACCCAGAAAGATCGCATTATGCTGCGACAGAAACACGGCATACCGATCGTTCAGTTGCAGTCCATAATTGGGCCAAAGGATGGTTGGCGCAAATAAAAGCGCCAATGCGAAAAACATGTAGATCACACCATGCGCGGTCAGGAAGGTTTTGTTGGTCATGTCTCGCCTTTCTGTGGTTGGGGCAGCTTTTTGCGAAGCTGGTTGAGCGTTCTGATTGTCTCGCGTCTGGTTTCGGTGCTCAGGCGTCCGAATATCTGCTCCAGCGCCTGATTGTGGACGGGCATGAACGCGGCCACTTTCTGTTTTCCGGCTTCTGTCAGGCGTAAAACGCGGGCGCGCTTGTCGGTTTCATCAACGGTCTTCTCCACCAGACCGGCCTGAATCAGGTTTTTGACGACAACATCCAGATTGCCGGATGTGGACAGCGTCAGGCGCAACAGGTCATTGATCGACAGCGCACCTTTGGTGTTCAGGGTCTCCAGCGCATCCCACTGAGGTGCCGTCAGACCCCCGGCGCGAAACACCGGTCCCATGGCACGCATGAACAACTGCTGGCTGCGCAACAGGGCCAATACCAGGGCCTGGTTTTCTCGGTTTTGAGTCTCGTGTGTCATGGCAGTCATTTATCCCTAGTTAGGGGTTATATCAATATGCACCACCACGCGCGAATGCCGCAAATATGCACGTCCCCCGTGCAGGGCTGCACTGACGCCGGGCCCGGGCCTGCATATATTTTGACTTAGCGAATGCAGACCTGCTTTGGATGATCAAAAAGGCCGAGGATACGAATGTGAGCTGGAACCCGTCCCACACCCCCGACGCAGCTGAAAACGGCGCGCTGGAAACACTCATCATTCCCCGCGCCCGCGATCTGGGCGGGTTCGAGGTGCGCCGCGCGCTGCCCTCGGTCAAACGCCAACTGGTTGGCCCATTCATCTTCTTCGATCAGGTCGGCCCGGCAGAATTCGTCACCGAAGGTGGCATTGACGTGCGTCCGCACCCCCATATCGGGCTGGGAACCGTCACTTACCTCTATCAGGGCGAATTCGAACATCGCGACAGCCTCGGCACTCACCAGATGATTTACCCCGGCGAGGTCAACTGGATGGTTGCAGGCCGTGGCGTGACCCATTCCGAGCGCACCAGCGAAGAAACGCGCGGTAAAGGCCACAAGCTGTTCGGCATTCAGACCTGGCTTGCCCTGCCCGAAACGCATGAGGATATGACCCCCGAGTTCGAACACCACAAGCAAGGCGCGCTGCCCCATATCCAAGACAAGGGCGTCAGCGCACGGCTGATCCTCGGCACTGCTTATGGCGAATCCAGCCCCGTGAGGATGCTGTCCGAGACCTTTTATCTGGATGTTGAACTCGCCCCCGGCGCGACTTTCCCGCTGCCCGACGACCATGAGGATCGCGGTGTCTATGTCACGCAAGGATCAATCGAGATTGCTGGCGACACATTCGACGAAGGCCGCATGATGGTGTTCCGCCCCGGTGACAGGTTGTCGGCCCGAGCGGGTCCGCAGGGTGCGCGGCTGATGCTGCTGGGCGGCGCCACTTTGAACAAGGATCGCTATATCTGGTGGAATTTCGTCTCATCCTCGAAAGAAAAGATCGAGACGGCGATTCATGAGTGGAAAAGCGCCGATTGGGTCAATGGCGCCTTCCATCTTCCGACAGGGGATGACCGCGAATTTATCGCCATTTCAGAACAGCTTGAGCGCACAAAGCCCCGGCTGGCCCGCCCGCGAGCGGCGTCAGGGGCGGGTGGGCTTGTGTAACCGTCCGTTTGCGGTGATCCTTTCTGGTATACCAGAGGGGGTATCATGAAACTTGTCATCGCAGGCGCGGGCAGCATCGGCTGCTACTGCGGCGGTTTACTGGCCCGCTCGGGGCATGCGGTGACCTTGCTGGGCCGTGCCCGTGTACTGGACCCCATCCGCGAACATGGGCTGACGGTCACGAATTACGATGGCCTCAATGCCCATGTTGCGGCGGAAGCCCTGACACTCAGCACCGATCCTGCCTGCCTGGATCAGGCCGAACTGGTGATCGTCACCGTCAAATCCGGGGCAACGGCGGATATGGCCGGTCATATCGCGGACGCCGCCTGTCGGGACGCTCCCGTCCTTTCCTGGCAAAACGGGATCGAGAATGCGGCGACCCTGCGCAAGGCGCTTCCCGGTCGCGATGTGCGCGCGGGAATGGTCCCATTCAACGTGGTCCCGAACGGCCCCGCCACCTATCATCGGGCCACGTCGGGCGAAATTGTGATCCAGAACGGCCCCGGCGACCTGGCCACCGCCCTCAGCAGCCCGGACCTGCCCGTTATCGCAAGTGACCGGATCGAGGCGGTGCAATGGGGCAAGCTGGTAATCAACCTGAACAACGCGCTGAACGCGCTGTCAGGCCTGCCGCTTGTGGATCAGCTGCTCAGCCGTGACTGGCGCAACCTCATGGCCGACCAGATGGCCGAGGCGCTGTTGGTTCTCAAGGCGGCCGGGCATCCGGTGGCCTCGACAACGCCGCTTCCGGCGTGGCTGACGCCGCATATCCTGCGCCTGCCGACACCTTTGTTCAGCCGGATCGCGGCGCGGATGCTCACCATCGACCCCACCGCCCGGACCTCGATGGCCTATGACCTGATGGCCGAGCGGCAAACGGAAATCGACAGCCTTCAGGGCCATATCATTCGGCTGGGGCATGAAACCGGGGTGCCTACTCCCCTGTGCACAAAAGTGTCTGACCTGATCAAACACGCGCCTGATCATCCGCTGTCCCCGGAACAGATCAGGCTCTGATGCGGTCGTCAGACGAGGCCGGTCAGTATCCAGAAAATCACGGCCGACATGGCGGCGGCGGCGGGCACGGTCACGACCCAGGCTGCAATGATCGTCATGAAATGCGACCGCCGCACCAGCTTGCGCCGTCGGAATTCTTCGGGGGCCAGCTTCTGCGCTGTCGCATTTCTCCCATTGTTCTGCTTCCGCCTGCGATCCGCCTGCCATTCGCGATAGAACCCGACGCCAAAGATTGCGCCAACGGCGATATGCGTGGAACTGACCGGCAGGCCCAGCCAGCTGGCCACAATGACAGTGATCGCCGCCGACAGTGCGACGCAAAAGGCCCGCATCGGGTTCAGCTTGGTGATCTGGCTGCCGACCATCCGGATCAGCTTGGGCCCGAACAGGAACAGGCCGAACGATATCCCGAACGCGCCGATGATCATCACCCATAACGGGATCGAAACCTTTTGGGCGAAATCCCCGAACTCAGCCGCGTGGACAATCGCCGCCAGAGGGCCGACCGCGTTGGCCACATCATTAGCGCCGTGGGCAAAACTCAGAAACGCGGCCGATATCACCAATGGCAGGCCGAACAGGGTTTTCAGCGACCGGGTCCGGTTCTCCATCCCCTCGGATTTGCGGCGTACCCAGGGAACCGTCAGCGCCCAGACCAGCACGCCGCTGCCCAGACCGATCAGCAGCGCCACCTCCAGTTCGATCTTCACGATCCGCTTCAGACCCTTGACCGACAGATAGGTGGCAAACGCTGCCGCCATCACCGCCACAAGGATCGGCACCCAACGCCGCGCGGCGGCGATCTTGTCGTCCTGATACTGGATCTTGGTCTTGATCAGCGCCAGGAACCCAGCCGCGATCACGCCGCCAAGAACCGGAGAGATCACCCAGCTGGCCGCAATCGCGCCCATCGTGCCCCAGCTCACCGCGCTCAGACCGGCAGCGGCAATCCCCGCGCCCATGACCCCGCCCACAACCGAATGCGTTGTCGACACCGGCGCACCGATCCAGGTCGCCAGATTGACCCACATGGCGGACGAGATCAGCGCCGCCATCATGGCCCAGATGAACACATTGGTATTCTGCACCGAGGCCGGGTCGATGATCCCCTTCGAGATGGTCGAGACGACGTCGCCTCCCGCAAGCAAAGCGCCCGCGCTTTCGGCAACGGCGGCGATCACGATGGCACCGCCCATGGTCAGCGCGTTCGCACCCACCGCGGGACCCATGTTGTTGGCCACGTCATTGGCACCGATGTTGATCGCCATATAGGCTCCGAACGCGGCGGCAGCCACGACGATATAGGTGCCGTCGGCCCGACCGAACAGCACCGCCGCCATCAATCCGGCAAGCACCATGAACGCCAGTGCAATTCCCGGCGCCAGCAGCGGGCGGGCGACATGAAGATTGGCGATTTCTACGCGCGAGATGCGTTGCAGGTCGCTGTCAAGCGACTGCCAGCGCGGTTTTGAATTTGTGTCAGACATGGGCTTGGTCAAAGATTGGCAGATCGCCCGCAGCTAACGGTTTCCCGGTTCAGGGGCAAGCGCGCAACCATCAAATTGTTGCGAAACGGCTACATCTGTCGCAGCAGCGCCTGCAACTCGGGCTCCTGAACCCGTTTGGCGGCTTCTGCCGGTGAAAACCACTGACGTTTGCGCTTGTCCACTTCGGGAAAATCATCCGCCAGCTCGTGCACGGAAACCCGGTAGACACGGGTCAGGACCGACTGTGCCGATCCCCCCTTGAAGATCTTGTCATAGGTGAATTGGCCGATGGGCTCCTTGTCGACCGCTTCTGCACGCACGCCAGCCTCTTCCCACGCCTCCAGCAGGGCCGTCTCCAACCCGTCCAGACCATTGACAGGCCAGCCCTTCGGGATGATCCAGCGCCCGGTTTCGCGGCTGGTGATCAGCAGAACCTCGTCCTGATCCTCATGCCTGCGTGTACACAGGGCCGCAAACTGCACCCTTTGGGGACGCAGGAACAAGGGGCGTCCGACCTCTTCCCAGATATTTCGCAGCCAAGCACTCATGAGATGTCTTCAAATCCTGTTTCTGTCTTCGAAACCTGTGTGACGTAACAACAATAATGCCAGACTTCAATGAAATGTCCGCTTATTTCTGATTATGACCGGTTCTTCGGTCAATTTACTGTGATTTGTGAGATTTCGTGCAACAGCCCCGAAAGCCTGAGCCGCTTGCCGGAAGCAACACGGCAATGGGTCTATTCCTGCCTGCGTTTGGCCCTCAGCGTCGGGTCGGCCTGTGTCGGGTCTTCGGGCCATGGATGTTTGGGGTATTGCGCCCGCATATCCTTGCGCACATCCGCATAAGACCCGGCCCAGAACCCCGGCAGATCGCGGGTAATCTGGATCGGGCGCTGCGCGGGGGACAGCAGGGTGATCTTCAGGGGCTGTCCGCCAACCACCGGATGCCGGGTCACGCCGAACAGCTCCTGCAACCGAACCGATATTTCGGGGACCGCCGCGCCATAGTCGATCGGCACCTTGCGCCCCAGGGGTGTTTCAAACGATCCCGGGGCGCGCCGGTCCAGTTCCTGGGACTGGGTCCAGTCCAGCCGAGCGCGCAAGGCGGGCAGCGGGTCGAACCGTTTCCAGTCCTCCGCGCTTTTGACACCGGACAGCATCGGCAACAGCCAGTCGTCCAGCTCGGCCATCAGACCCTCGACCGAAAAGTCGGGCAGGTCCACCCCGTCGGCGCGCACCAGTTCCACCCGCGCGGCCAGCCGTGCGGCGGCCCCGTCCAGCCGCAATCCCAGATCGCGCACCCCGTCCAGCATCGCACGCGCCACGGCGGCGTCCGGGACATCCTTCCAGATGCGGTCGTCCAGCGTGATCGCCCCAAACCGCTCCTGCTGTCGTGACACAACTCGCCGCTCACGTTTTGACCAGGCGCAAACCTCGGCCCAATGGATCTGGTCCGCGAACAGTTCGCGGATCTCGCGTTCCGAAATCTGGGTGGCCATCCGCACTTTTGCCTCGCGCGGGTTTCCATCGGTGTCGGTGACAACCAGAAAAGGCGCCGCCGCCAGCGAATCGCCGCTGTCCAGCACGACACCTTTGCCCCCCGACAACACATAACGCGGCGCATCGCCCTTGCGCCGCTGCCCGATACGGTCGGGATAGGCGAGGGCGGCCATGGCAGCAGCGCTCAGATCATCCGTCTTGCTTCCGGCCTGTTTCCTCAACCGCTTGGCCTCGGCATTGATCCGATCCACGGCGCCCATGTTCACCTGCCAGACCCGGTTGCGCTGAAAGGTGCGCACATCCCGTAGTGCCTCTTGCCGCAAGGCGATATCCACCGGCGCGCCGCGCAGGGGGTCGCGCTCGGCCATCAAGGCGGCCAAAGGCGCGGCACTCGGTCCGGCCCGCACCAGCATATGCCCCAGCCGGGGATGCAACGGCAGCGCCGCCAGCGCCCGCCCGTGTTCGGTGATCCGCCCCTTGCCGTCCAGCGCGCCCAGCATCGCCAGAAGGGCGCGCGCCTCGGCCATCGCGCCTTCGGGTGGCGGGGTCAGAAAGGCCAGATCGGCGGCATCCGCGCCCCACAGCGCCAGCTCCAGCGCCAGCTCGGTCAGATCGGCGGCTTCAATCTCGGCAGGCGGGTACGCGGCCAGCGCGCCATCCTCCCCCTTTGACCACAGCCGGTAACACAGCCCCTCTGCCACACGGCCCGCACGACCCGCGCGTTGCGTGGCCTCGGCCCGTGTAACCCGCTCGGTCACCAGCCGGGACATGCCCGAGCCCGGATCAAACCGCGCCCGCCGCGCTTGCCCCATATCCACCACCACCCGTATATCGGGGATCGTCAGCGAGGTTTCGGCAATCGACGTCGCCAGCACCACCTTGCGCCCGGTCTCAACCGGGGAAATCGCTGCGCGCTGGGCCGCAAAGGGCATGGCTCCGAACAGCGGGCGCACCGTGCAACTGGCGGGCAGGCGTCCGGTCAGGGCTGCTTCAGCCCGCCGGACTTCACCTTCACCGGGCAGAAACACCAAGATCCCGCCACCGATGGCGCGGGTCTCGCGCTCGGCCTCAACGACCAGATCGACCAATGCATCCAGCCGCCGTGCCTGAGGCCCCAAGGGCCGGTCCAGCCAGCGCATCTCGACAGGAAAACTCCGCCCTTCCGACGTAACCAGCGGCGCGGCCATCAGGCGCCCCACCGGGTCTGCGTCCAGCGTGGCCGACATGGCCAGCAGTATCAGGTCGTCCCGCAGCGCGCCCGTGACCTCAAGGCACAGGGCCAACCCCAGATCCGCGTTTAGCGAGCGTTCGTGGAATTCATCAAAGATCACCGCCCCGATGCCCGGCAGGTCAGGGTCCGATTGCAGCATCCGGGTCAGAATGCCCTCGGTCACCACCTCGATCCTTGTGTCTTTTGACACTTTCGCATCGCCCCGCACGCGATAGCCAACACTCTGGCCCGCGCGCTCTCCCAGCGTCTCTGCCATCCGCTCTGCCGCGGCCCGTGCCGCCAGCCGCCGCGGCTCCAGCATCACGATCCTGCCGCCGCACAGACCCGCCTCCAGCATCGCCAGCGGAACCCGCGTGGTCTTGCCCGCACCGGGCGGTGCTTGCAGCACAGCACGGCCCTGCGCCCGCAGGGTGTCCAGCAGGCCGGGTATGGCATCGTCTATAGGCAGGCGTAGGGTCATCCGGCCTTTATCCGCGATCCCGCAGGTGGCGTCCAGTTTCCGCGCTCACATCAGTAAATCGCCCCGCACGAAATGACGCAGGCTGCGCGATCTTCGCATTTCCTGCCGCCTCCGGTCTGGACAAACACCCTCCAAGCACGGCAACTGTTCCTGCCTCTAGGATCGGGACAAGAATGCAGACAGACAGCCTGAGCGACAGAATTCTGAAGGGCGAGCGTCGGGCGCTGGCGCGTGCGATCACCCTTGTTGAAAGCAACCGCGCCGATCACCGGGCACAGGCCAGCGACCTTCTGGCACAGCTTGCCGGTTCGGGGCGTCAGGCGATGCGTATCGGTCTGTCCGGCACGCCCGGTGTGGGCAAGTCCACCTTCATCGAAAGCTTTGGCATGATGCTGACCGGGCAGGGGCTGCGCGTTGCGGTTCTGGCGGTCGACCCCAGCTCGGCCCGCTCGGGCGGCTCGATCCTGGGCGACAAGACCCGGATGGAACGCCTGAGCCGCGAACAGAACGCCTTCATCCGCCCCTCTCCCAGCCAGAGCCACCTTGGCGGCGTCGCCCGCCGCACCCGCGAGGCTATCGCCCTGTGCGAGGCCGCAGGCTATGACGTGGTGCTGATCGAAACCGTGGGCGTGGGTCAGTCGGAAACGGTGGTTTCCGAACTGTCTGACCTGTTTCTGCTGCTGCTGGCCCCGGCGGGCGGGGACGAGTTGCAGGGCGTCAAACGCGGCATCATGGAAATGGCCGATATCATTCTGGTCAACAAGGCCGATGGCGACCTGAAAGCCACCGCCACCCGCACCTGCGCGGATTATGCCGGCGCCCTGCGGCTGCTGCGCAAACGCCCACAGGACCCCGAAGGCTTCCCCAAGGCGATGACCGTTTCCGCTGTCGAAGAACACGGGCTGGAACAGGCCTGGGACGAAATGCAAACCCTGACCAAATGGCGCCGCGACACCGGTGTCTGGGAGGCAAACCGCGCCGCCCAGGCCCGCTACTGGTTCGATCAGGAGGTCCGCCACGCCCTTCTCGCCCGCCTCGACACACCGCAGGCCCGCGCCGAGATGGAGCGCCTGAACGACGAAGTCTCGCAAGGGCGACTCAGCCCGGCGGTCGCTGCCGGTCAGCTTCTGGACACGCTCGGCTAAAGGGCCGTCATAGACGTTTCACCTTTTGCCAAATACTCTTGCCAACGGCATGGCCCGTCCGGGCCATTCCTGCATGGCAGGCAAAATGAAAGATTTCGCGTAGCCCGTCTTGACCCCCCGCGCGATTCCCACTACACGCATCCAACCAGTTTTCGGGCGCGACTTCGGGTTGCGCCCCTTGTGATTTGGCCGCGGGTATCCAGCCCGGCCTCCAGAAACAAAGGAAGAAACCATGTCGCGCCGTTGCGAACTGACCGGAAAAGGCCCGATGACTGGCAACAATGTCAGCCACGCCAAAAACAGAACTCGTCGTCGTTTTCTGCCGAACCTGAATGACGTTACCCTGCAGTCCGAAACTCTGGGCCGTGGCGTCAAGCTGCGCATCTCGGCGGCTGCGCTGCGTTCGGTTGACCACCGCGGTGGTCTGGACGCGTTCCTGGCCAAAGCCAAGGACGATGAGCTGTCGGCAAATGCTCTGAAAGTGAAGAAAGAAATCGCCAAGGCGCAAGCTTCGGCCTAAGGTCTTTCACTTAACAGTATTTCAGGCCCTGCACCTTATCGGTGCGGGGCCTTTTCTGTTGGGTCAGCCCCTTTCGGCCTCCATTGTTTTCAATCTGGAACTAATTTTTCGCCATTGGTGAACTTCTTCACATACAGGTTTCCGAATCTGACCTAACGTCACTGTCATCCATCAGGCGGGGGCCACATTATGACGTTAAAAAGTTTTTATCTTTTCCTGTTTCTGGCCGCGGTATTCCGCAAGGCAATTGCAACCTGCACGCGGATGCAGCGCTGGGTGAACCGGTCCCATACCAGCTTCACCACAGACAGGGTGAAAAGACCCGGACTGGATTATTGAAAAACAGCTTCAAGCGCGACCCTTTGGCGCTTGAAGCTTTTCCCGTTGCTGACCTATAGCTGGGTCAGAATGAGACCTTCTGTTACCAGATTTCTGCCTTATGTGCTAACCCTTCTGCTGGTTCTGACCGGGCAGGGGCTGGCCATGTCGCGCGGTATGGACAAGGCGGTGGGTCAGATGGTGCTGTGTACGGGCACCGGCCCGGTTGTCGTCTATATGGACGAAAACGGGCAACCGACCGCCCCGCCGCATTACTGCCCGGACTACGCAATATCCTTGCTGGGGGCCGTTGCGGTTGCCGAACAGGCACTGCCAGCCGCGCCGGAACAGGCGCAACCAGCACCGCTGCGGCATCTGGGCAACCAGATCGCCCTTCCGGTTCCCGCAACCCCGGCCCGCGCGCCTCCTGTCAGCGTTTGAAACCCACCCTTTTCAAACCTTTATACAGGAGAGGCACGATGTCCCTCAAAACCACTCTGCTCGCAACCCTGGCCTCCGTGTCGCTGGCCATCCCCGCCTTTGCCGAAGGCACCATCACGGTTGACGACGCCTATGCCCGGTCCTCGGGCAAGACCGCCATCGCCGGTGCTGCGTTCATGATGATCCATAATCAGGGTGACGCCGATGACCGGCTGATCGGTGTAACCTCGGACGCGGCAGCGCGTGTTGAATTGCACACGCACCAGGTCGATGAAAACGGCGTGGCCAAGATGGTGCATGTCGAAGAAGGATTTGCCATTCCAGCCGGTGAAACCCACATGCTGAAACGCGGCGGCGACCATGTGATGTTCATGGGGCTGACGGCCCCGTTCGAACAGGACGCCATGGTTCCGGTCACGCTGATCTTTGAAAAGGCAGGCGAGGTTGAGATCGAGATTCCCGTGGATCTGGAGCGTCAGGACAAAGGCGGCCACGGATCACATTCGAACTAAGGCAACGCCTGTCTTCGGGCCGCGCGGCAGCCCTCATCCATGCGTCAGGCCGGGCTTTGCCCGGCCTGTTTTCCATGCGGCCGCGGATGGCGTTATTTGTTGATGGTTTTCAGGCCGACACGGTCGCCCGCCTGATGGAATCGCGAGGCCAGCCAGAACATGACAGCGGCCATGGCCAGCGCCGAGAATGCGATACCCCAGCCCAGCGCAACCAGCGCCACCGCAGGCCAGATCATCAGGACAAGCCCGACGACAAGCGCGACAAATCCCGAAACGCGCATGGAACCGCGTTGCGGGTCACTTGGATGCATCTGCCCGGCAGCCGCCAAGGATCCGATCCCGATGATCAGCGCCCATGCGCCCAACAGGAAAAACGCCAGTTTCACCGTGCCTTCCGGCCAGATCAGCAGGACAAGCCCGATCAGAAGCGCGCCGATCGCAGCACCTCCCAGCACCCCGCGACGGCCAACACCCAAAAGCGTCAGCCCACCGTCGAGGATCAGCAATACACCGACCAGCCGCAGCAGCAGCGCGATGCTGCCCGATGGCCAGAACAGGGCCGCGATGCCCACAAGCCCGGCCAGCACCCCGCGCAGCAGAAACGTCCACCACAGGCTGGACAGCTGTTCCCCCAGCATGTCACGCCCGGCCATGCTGCTGTCATCCAGGATTTCACCGGTGCGGGGGTCTTGATCAGTCATGGCACATCCTCCAGTCGCTATTGCAGATAGTGTACACAAATTAAGCCAGCGTTGTCTGTAGCTTAAGAATTTCCCGCAAGAAGCTGCCCGACCCATTGCGGAACCGTTTCGGATGCCCTGCCGACAATGCGCTCGTCAAAGCCCGACGGCCCGGGCGTCGGCTCCAGATTGATCTCGACCGTCCGCGCACCCGCCGCCTGCGCCTCGTGAACAAAGGCCGCCGCCGGATAGACCTGACCCGAGGTGCCGATGGCGGCAAAGATCGACGCGCTGGCAAGGTGGTCGTAGATGTCGTCCATGTAATAAGGCATCTCGCCGAACCAGACCACATCGGGCCGGGCGGTGGGTTGGCCGCAGGCGGGGCAGGGCTCGGCAACGGCCATCTCAGGCGGTGCGGGCCAGCGATGATCACATCCGGAACACAGGGCACCCGCCAATGTGCCATGCATGTGGATGACACCCGTCGCACCGCCTGCTTCATGCAGGCTGTCCACGTTCTGGGTCACGATCACGACCTCTGCGGGCCAGCCCTGCTGCAACCGGGCCAGCGCCATGTGGGCCGCGTTGGGCTGCACGGCGGCGGCCTGAACGCGGCGCGCATTGTAAAACCCCTGCACCAAGGCGGGATCGCGGGCAAAGCCCTCGGGCGTGGCCACATCCTCGATCCGGTGCTGCGCCCACAGCCCGCCTTCGTCGCGGAAGGTGCTTAGCCCGCTTTCAGCCGAAATCCCGGCCCCGGTCAGAATGACGATCTTTCCCATATCCCCTCCGCGCGTTACACCTTGGCCATGACACACCGTATCCTCTTTGTCTGCCTGGGCAATATCTGCCGCTCTCCCGCAGCCGAGGGCGTCTTTCGCGCCCGCGCACCGCATCATGCAACCGACAGTGCCGGAACCATGGGCTGGCACGCGGGCAATCCACCCTATGGCCCGATGCAGAAGGCCGCAAACCGCAGAGGCGTCGACCTCGGCGACCTGCGCGCGCGCCAGTTCACCGTCGCGGATTTCGACCGGTTCGACCTGATCATCGGCATGGATGCCCAAAACATCGCCGATATCGAAGACCTGCGCCCGCCGGGCAACGGCACGCCGGTTCGCCTGCTGACGGATTTCGCCCCTCAGACCGGTGCCGATCACGTACCCGATCCGTATTACACGCGGGATTTCGACGGCGCGCTGGACCTGATCGAAGCGGCGGTCGAGGGGCTTGCCGCCCATCTGGACACCTAGCCGCCGGTCACCCGCAACTGGCCGCTCAGCCAGGGCAGCTTGGCAACCGCCGGGTCCACGATCTGGTTCTGCATCAGACGCCGGGTCATGCCCGCAACCTCCTGCGGGACCTGATCGGACCACTCGGTGCGCGCCAGCAACGATATGTTGCGCGAGAATTCCCCGAACGGGGCAGGGTGCGCCTCCAGCCCCTCATGGAACCGCGCCGCGCGCATAAAGCCCAGCGGCGTGGTGATTGCCCAGCCCAGACCCCGCGCCACCATGGCCATCAGCGCCATGTGCGAGCCGATCTCGAACCGTTCCTCGAACACCTGCGACCGGCGCGCCAGATGCGCCTCGATCTGGCGGCTGATCAGCTGCTCGCGGGCATAGCGCAGAAACGGCAGCCGCTCCTGCACGGCCTCGACCCCGCCCGATCCCTGCGGCGCCACCAGAATGAACGGATCATGGACCAGCGGGTATTCGACCACCCCCTCCAGTACTTCGCCGCTATGGGCGGTGACCGCCATATGCAGGCGCTGCTCGGCCAGGGCCTCGAACAGATCAAGGCTCGACAGGGTGATCAGCTTGAATTTCGACCGGGTCAGGCTGTCGGCCAGCAAGGTGGCCAGCCGCGGCGTCAGATCATTGTCGAAATCGTCGATCAGCCCGATCGACAGCGTGGTCAGATGGCCCAGATCCATGACCGACAGCTCGCTCTGGGCCATGTGCAGCTCGGCCAGAACCGCCTCGGCCCGCGCAAGGAAACTGCGCCCCGCCTGCGTCAGCCGCATCGGTCGCCGCCCGTGATCGACCAGTTCGGTCCCCAGCGCGTTTTCCAGATTGCGCAATTGCTGCGAAACGGATGGCTGGCTGAGCCCCGTGATCTCGGCAGCCTGCGCCACCGATCCCGTCCGCGCCAATGCCTCGAACACTTCAAGGCCCCGCAGAGTCAGCCCTTTCATTACCATGCAATACACCTTTCGCTGCGCCTTTCTGGGGCGCAGCGTGGATCAGGTCAAGCATTCTGACCGGGTTAGCTGCAGATCGCCTGCGCCATCTGGCCAAAGTTCTGGTACCGATCCCACAGCGCATCATCGCGCGCGGATTTCGACATCTTCAGCACCTGCGCCTGATGGGGGTCCTTGAACCATTTCGCCACGGTTTTCTGATCACTGCGCGTCAACGCCTGATCCGCCACGCGCTGAATGCAGCTGCACCGGTCCCGCGTCGCGGCCGAGCGGTCCGACGCCATGCACGCCTGCCTGATCTGCGCCGCATCCGCGACCTGAGCCACCGCCGTCAGCGATGCCGCACAAAATGCGATAATGAGGAACTGTTTCATACTCGAGCCTCGTTTTTGCCTGCCCGGACGGGTCTTGCGCCCCTCTCGGTCCGCGGCGGAGTATGAATCAAACGGGCGCGCGGATCAATTGTTTTGACAGGCAAATCAAACGGTGTTGATTTGACGAGGACAAAAGCCGCGTATCGGGAAATGCCGGAAGCGAATTTGAGCGGCGAATACAAGGGGTAGGGCAGTGATTTCGATAAAAAAGCTGATTCTGTCAGCCGCAGTTTGGTTTTATCCAATGGTGGCTTTGTCGGAAGTGCCCTCTTTGCAAGGTCAAGACGCGCCGGAATTCAAAGAAGCGGTTCTAGCTTGGTTGGGTGGCGAAGATCTGGCTGCATTGCAAAGCCTTTCTGCTCAGGCCCAAAATGGAAATGCTGCAGCTCAAATATTGCTGGCGAACATCGCAAGTCGAAGTAGTTTTCATGCGCATGTGACGTCCGAAATGGATCGCAAGGATCGCATAGCTCTACTGCGAAAACCTGGTGGTCTGTCGGGCAAATCATGGCTAACGGAAGTGCAAAACTCCGAGCCTCTGGCCCTTGCCCTGCTACAAGTTGCCAAATTCGAGAATAAAGCTCCTGCGATTGCAGTGTTGGTCGAACTTGGTGAACCAATTACCGCGATGCTTGCAGCGCAATCTATGCTCTACGATGGTGAAGGAGCTGATTTGGTTGAGGTTTTGCAAGGCCTCGACCACAAACTGCCCCAAGACGCCAGTGTCTTTTTGTTCTGGGCATTGTACCTGCAGAAACATAATTCGGAGGGTTCCAATCTGGGAGGTTCGGCATCGCTCGCTTGGCTGAATACTGGAGATGATCGCTTCTTATCTTCCGAACTAGCTTGGGGCCTATTTACTCCAAGAGAATTGATTAGTGACGCCGGCATCAGGGAAAAAGCAACGAAACTTAGCTCAGAGATAGTGGCCTGGACCCCCATTCGTAACTTTTGTAGCATTTACTGTGCGGATGAGGTCGCCGATTGTACGGTAACTGCTGCTGCGTTGCTCGCCTCACCTTATTCTCCAAGAAGCCCGCTACAGAGCTTGATCGCCAATGAAGACTATTGGTCGAGTGATCGCATTGAAGGCGACGTTGCGCGTTCAATTCTTGACATCCGGGATGTGGAGTTTGCTTCAGAGTATACGTACAATCAGTGCTTTACATCCAACATGCAGGCCCTTCAGCGAGCGCATTGGCCTTGAAACGGTATTTCGCCGCAATGCAAGTTTATCTCCTGCATCAAGTTTGGTGCTAAGTACAATCCTTGAAGCGATTTGTATGCGATTGGCAATGAAGTTGTATTGGTCGCGGCAGATCATCTTGAACCATTGACCACAGCCCATTTCCGACGCATATCCCCACTCCATGACAGACCTCGCTCATATCCGCAATTTCTCCATCGTCGCGCATATCGACCATGGCAAATCCACCCTTGCTGACCGGCTCATCCAAGAGACCGGGACAGTGCAGGATCGTGACATGAAGGAACAGCTGCTCGACAGCATGGATATCGAGCGCGAGCGTGGCATTACCATCAAGGCCAACACCGTTCGCATCGACTATACCGCCGAGAATGGCGAGACATATGTGCTGAACCTGATCGACACCCCCGGCCACGTGGATTTCGCCTATGAGGTCAGCCGGTCGATGCGCGCGGTCGAAGGCTCGCTGCTGGTCGTGGACAGCACCCAGGGGGTCGAGGCGCAGACGCTGGCGAACGTCTATCAGGCCATCGACGCCGATCATGAGATCGTGCCGGTCCTGAACAAGATCGACCTGCCCGCGTCCGATTGTGACCGCGTGGCCGAACAGATCGAGGATGTGATCGGCATCGACGCAAGCGACGCCATCCGGGTCAGTGCCAAGACCGGGCAGGGCATCCACGAGACGCTGGAAGCGATCGTGCACAAACTGCCCGCGCCGCAGGGCACTCTGGACGCGCCGCTCAAGGCGATGCTGGTGGATTCGTGGTACGACGCCTATCTGGGCGTCATCGTTCTGGTCCGCATCATGGACGGCACGCTGAAAAAGGGGATGCGGGTCAAGTTCATGTCGAACGGCACTCTGCACCATGTCGACCGCGTCGGTGTCTTCCGCCCGGAAATGCAGATGATCGACAGCCTCGGCCCGGGTGAGATCGGGTTTCTCACCGCCTCGATCAAGCAGGTCCGCGACACCCGTGTGGGCGACACCATCACCAATGACCGGGGTGGCGCCGAAGTCGCCCTGCCGGGCTTCAAACCCGCACAGCCGGTGGTGTTCTGTGGCCTCTTCCCGGTGGATTCCGCCGAATTCGAAGACCTGCGCGACGCGATCGAAAAGCTGGCGCTGAACGACGCCTCATTCTCGTATGAAATGGAAACCTCGGCCGCGCTTGGCTTTGGCTTCCGCTGCGGCTTCCTTGGCCTGCTGCACCTCGAGGTCATCCGCGACCGGATCGAGCGTGAATACGATATCGACCTCATCACCACCGCGCCCAGCGTGATCTATCACGTCTACATGAAAGACGGCGCGATGATCGAGCTGCACAACCCCGCCGACATGCCTGACCTGTCCAAGGTCGACCATCTTGAGGAACCGCGCATCAAGGCGACCATTCTGGTGCCCGACGAATATCTCGGCGACGTGCTGAAACTCTGCCAGGACCGCCGCGGCATCCAGATGGACCTGACCTATGCGGGCCAGCGCGCCATGGTCGTCTATGACCTGCCCCTGAACGAGGTTGTCTTTGACTTCTACGACCGCCTGAAATCGGTGACCAAGGGCTATGCCAGCTTCGACTACCAGATGACCGGCTACCGTCAGGACGCGCTGGTCAAGATGTCGATCCTTGTGAATGACGAACCGGTCGACGCGCTGTCGACCATGGTTCACCGCGACCGGGCCGAGATGCGGGGCCGCGCGATGTGCGAAAAGCTCAAGGACCTGATCCCGCGCCACATGTTCAAAATCCCGATCCAGGCCGCCATCGGAGGCAAGGTCATCGCCCGCGAGACCCTGTCCGCCCTGCGCAAGGACGTGACCGCGAAGTGTTATGGCGGGGATGCAACACGTAAGCGGAAATTGTTGGACAAGCAGAAGGCGGGTAAGAAGAAGATGCGTCAGTTCGGGAAGGTCGATATCCCGCAGGAGGCGTTTATTTCCGCACTTAAGATGGATTCCTAATCCATCTTAAGTGCGCGTGCGCGAAAGCGTTTGGCAAAGCCAAACGCGTGCGGCACCCGGTGGGGGAAAGGAATTGATATTTCAGGGGGTTAACTTTATTTTTCCACTTTGGTCTCTAACAACAATCTGCCCAGCGTCGACACCTATTTGTGCTAACGATCCGTCTTCAATCGTCCAGTGCATGCGCCGCCCGGCCCATTTTAGTGTTTCATCAGCAAAGTCAGGCTTGGCATAGTCGATTCGATTTATCTCGAAGCTTTCTTCTGATTTGCGCTCAAAGTTTATTTCTTCGACACAATCTAAGATTAAGTGCCGGTCTGCGTAACTTGGGACGATTGCCACGTTTGGACCCCGTCCTGTTGCCTGTACGCTTGGATAAATTAAACATCCCAAACCTTCTCCCTCTTCAGGGGTGATGGGGAAATTTGCCATGACTTCCTTAGCGAGGTTTCCGGACAGAGTTTTTTCTGCAATTGCTGCGGTGACTTTGTAGTCATTTGAAAAGGCATAATGCACTCGACTATTGAATTTTGTTTCGATGAAAGTGTCGATGATCTCTTTTGTTCCGCTTGAAGCCAAATTGGTTTGGTCTTCTTGAGGAAGCAAATCAAGTGCGAAGAAGCCTTTAGGTGCCACCCACCTAGAAACAAAAATTTTCCCAGTTGGTTTATCAGGACTAATAATCTCAGTAAATATCGCACCCAGAACAAAGCCACCGTAGAACATAGGATTACCGGGTGAATTACAGCGTTGAAACCCGGTAACTAGCTCAGCAGGAGGAGCTTTCAGATCGTGAATACGGGTAGGTTTTTTGTCCAATACGCGCCCTCGATAGATCATTTCATCTTTTGCTAAGGATTTTACTTTGAGCGCGTAGCCTCTAAAAAGTTCATCTATTTGTGTCTGTAGGGTTTGGTAGTTTGATCGGTCCAAATGCACCGAATTTATGGCTTTTATAATTTGACGTGCGCGGTGTCTTGAAGTCTGGTGTTGTTGCATTTTCCGCTCTTCAAAAAGTTGACGTCACAAGGCATTAGGTCGACCTGTGTTACAAGTCGCATAAGTCGTTTGTCTGTAAACACTGTAAGATGCTCGAACAAAAAACCAACCCGCCCGGCGGCACCGCCGGGCCGCGCCGACCCGTCCCCATGGGGCGGCGCGTTTGCGCCACCCCTCGGGTCGGTCGCGTCCCTCTGTTCTGCTGATCAGCCGTCTGGCCAAGACTGGGTTGCCGAGTTAGGTTCTCAAGATGAATTTTTCTTATCGAAATGTGCTGGAACGCAGACCCATCGTAACCATAGCACTGACATTTCTTTCGTTCTTCGTCGTTGGAAGTTTTTTGAACTCATTCCATGTCGCGCGGTCTGATGGGGGTTTTAACCCCGTATGGTTGGCTGAAGCAGGTTTGGGTGTATGGATGATTTACACTGTCCTTCAGATCGGTGCCTATTTAGTCAGGACGTTTCGATAGGGTCGTAGGGCGGGCTTCAGCCCGCCAATCCTCCACTCCCCCATTTCCCCGACCTCAAAACCAACGCGCATGGATTGGCTGCGTCCGGTGGCGGGCTGAAGCCCGCCCTACGGGGTGGGGTTGGTTGGGCGGTTGTACCTGCGCTTGAGCCACTGGGGCTCTGGCCGTTCGCTGCCCTCGGGTCTGCGGGTCAACCGCCGAAACCACACCTCACCCGCGCGGCACCAGATGCAACCATTGCATCGGAAAACCGCGCCCTTCGGACAGGATCGGCCATTTGAAATCATCCCCCAACCGGATGATCTCATCCATCTCGGACGTGTCGCGCACGCTTCCGTCCACATAGGTGATATCAAAATACCCGGCGCAGAACGCTTCGATCGCTTTCAGTTTCGCATCGCCATCCTCCACCATCTGGGGGTGCAGTTCGATCAGGAATTCCGATCTGCGGAAATGCGTCAGAAAATTTTCGGTCAACAGGCTGAATTCGACGCCCTCGATATCGATCAGAAAGAAGATGTCCGCCGGGTCGGGGGCCACGCTTGCGATGTTTTCAACCGTGTCCGTCAGCGCATCCCCAAACACCGTCACGCGGTCGCCCACGCCGTTATGTTCCGCCGTTTCGCGGATGACATCCCGGCCTTTTGCCGAAACCTCAAAGCACACGCTTTTTTCGAACTGCCCGGCGGCCACCAGCCCGACGCCCCAAAAGCCGTCCGCCGCGCCGATATCCACCAGCACCGGCTTGTCCGAGCTGCTCAGCACCTTCAGGTTCTGCTGCTCATACAGGCCAAAGATTTTCGTGGCCGTATCCGAGTGCCCACCCCAGAATGCGTTTTCGACAAAGCGAAACCCCTTCATCGGCCCGCACAGCACCTGTCCGCGGCTTTGTTCCAGCACGAACAGCGAAAACTCGTTGCGGAACCTGCGCACAATGCTCTTGAACTCTCGATGTTGTCGTTTTGGAAATCGCATGTTCTGTCTGGGGCTTTTCATGTTGGGTAGGACGCCCCCGGATGAGGGCAGTTGCCTGAAATCCCTGTTTAAGTTGAGGCGCGCGGTGTTGGAAGGAAAAACACAGTGCGCAATACCGGGCAGGGTGGGGTTTTCTTCTTGTCCACCTTTCCCGCGCATGAACCCTTGATGAAGTTTCCTTCAGACAGGTTGCAACCGCCGCGCACGTATCCAATCTCAGTCACAGGCCAGCACGGCCCGCATCCCAAAGGAGGGTGCCGATCATCAGATCAGAGATTTCCGTAGCCTGCGCACCGGGACTGTTTTCGACCCCGTTCCGGCCCGTCAGGTGAACCGAAGCGTTTCCGGCCCGGTCGGGTTGTTAAGGGGTATAAGCCGCCGTTGCTCACGGATTTCGGCGGAGGGGGTGTTGGTATCACCGCCGGGCCGGAACGCTTCTCAGAAACGGAACCAGCGTCTCCAGAGTGAGGAGACAGGCCGGGCGGCCAGTTCACCGCCTGCGACAGGATCCAGACCGCCCCGCGCAAGAATGCGGCGTTCCTCGGCGCGGGTCATCTGGATCTCGCGGACCTTCAGCGCGGCCTCGCGCGCGGTGACATAGCGGCCGTCCGGTCCCGGTTCCATACCGGGGATGTTGCGCCCCTTCGACCACATCCCGCGCAGCCCCGACAGCGGGTGTTTCCATCCGATCTCCTCGTCATCCTGCAACTGCCAGATCCGGTTGGCCTCGGTCATCGAGACCAGCGCGGCCAGCGGCTTGCCGTGCCGGGTCAGGATGA
The DNA here is from genome assembly GCF_056531545.1 of Ruegeria sp. N10. NCBI lineage: Bacteria > Pseudomonadati > Pseudomonadota > Alphaproteobacteria > Rhodobacterales > Roseobacteraceae > Ruegeria > Ruegeria sp. N10. The sequence goes on from NZ_JBQFLY010000012.1 coordinate 96,919, forward strand.
TCACCTCGCGCGGGTCCTGGGCGCGGGTGATCAGCGGCCCCAGATGGGCGCGGGCATAGGAAATGGTGCAGCGCATCGGCGAATCTCCGTCTGTACGATTCGTAAGATTGGGGGTCCGAGCGTTGTACAAATCGCACAATTTCGGCCTAACGGTCCGCACGGAGCGTTTTGCACCCGCAGCATCGCAGGAATTTCGGGCGCCGGGGTCATGTCCGGTTTTTTCCGCCCTCAACCCTTCACGGGATCGGGGATTCTCGGGTTATCCACAAAATTCTCCCGCCGGATATCAACATCTTATCCCCGTCTAATTTTCATGCTGCAGTGCTATTTTCTTGTCGGATGCAGGGCGCGGTGCAACAGTCTGATCACCGCACAGGGTCTTCGGAACCGGGGCGGGACGCAAAGGCCAAGGGGGTCTGAGCAGAGGAAGGCGGATCTTAGGATTTGCATTTAACTGCAAAGGCTTACCGGTTGGTGATCAGCCAGATATGGGTCTCGGACCCAGGTCGGGTGGCCATCTTCTCAAACGGCCAATGCATGTCGCGATGGACCTTAGGGGACAAAGCGGCGGCTGCAGTCTCTCAGGGGGCTGGGGCGACTGGATCGGAGTGCTCCTCGGGGTGCGTCGACCCGGTAAGGCGTCAGGGCGTATCCGAAAGGGTACATGCAAAGACCGCGTCTGCGCACCTGACGCCTTTTCTTATGCCGAAATTCGGTTTCATACAGGCTACCACTCACCCCTGCCGAATGGGAACGGGGCTCTTCTGCGTGCGCGAAAGAGCCCCGATTTAGTGTCAGATATGCAATGCCGCGTCTATGCACCTGTAGGGTTAGACTACTGCGTGTGAACGCAATCTTCAACCATATATTGCGTTAATGTCCGGTTTGCCCGCAAGATAAGCGCGTTTTACAGGCTTTCCTGCACGTCCGAAGCTGCGTTCTGGATTGCATCCCCGGCCTTTTCGATATCTTTACCCGCGCCTTTGGCGGTTTCGCAGGCGGTCAGTGCAAACAGGCTCAGGCCAATCAGAATTACGCGGATCATGTGTGTCTCCTCAGTGCTCGATACGGATTCGGTAGCACCTTTCTCGACACCAAGCCAGAGCTAGCCTTTGTCCTCACCGCAGAACAGCTCGTACACCACTTCAAGCATCCGGCGCGGGCGGTCATCGGCCAACCTGTAGAAGATGGTTTTGCCCTCTCTGCGCGGTATCACAAGCCCCTCCAGACGCAGGCGGGAAAGCTGTTGCGAAACAGCGGCTTGTCTGGCGGACAACAGCTCTTCCAACTCGGTGACAGATTTCTCACCGGAGACCAGGTGACACAGGATCATCAGTCGGCCTTCGTGACTGATTGCCTTGAGGAAGTTGGACGCGCGTGTCGCATTATCGACCATACGATCCAGGTCGTGTTGCGACATGTCTTGGGACAGCTGTGGAAGTGCCATCGAATGTGTTCCTTGTGAACCCGTTGACCGGGCGTAGTTTCCGTTACGTAAAGCTCGTCGCCTGCGAGCCCCTTCAGTACATGTTTCGATCAATTATTGCTATATGTATGAATCAAAAAACCGTGATCAGAAAAGGGGAACCCGCAGCCGTTTTTCCCGCAGCCCCTTGTGCAGGGCGCAATCACGGATGTGGTGGTACTGCGAGGCAGCGGCAGGTGTGGCATTCTTATTGGCGTTGGTCCACATTCGTTCTGTGTTCTCACCGACACCCCTTGCAGCCCCCCGGAGCCAACACTAAGACTCAGGTAACACTTGTTGGGATAATGTCCCGAGCCACAGCAAAACAGGCAGGTTGCGAATGTTCGATCCCGTAGATACCTACATGAATACGCTTGTCCCCATGGTCGTTGAGCAGACCAGCCGGGGCGAGCGCGCTTACGATATTTTCTCCCGCCTGCTGAAAGAGCGGATCATTTTCATCAACGGCCCGATACACGATGGCATGAGCCATCTGATCGTGGCCCAGCTGCTGCACCTTGAAGCGGAAAACCCCAAAAAGGAAATCTCGATCTACATCAACTCGCCCGGTGGCGTTGTGACCAGCGGTTTGTCGATTTACGATACAATGCAGTATATCAAGCCGAAATGTTCCACTTTGGTGATCGGTCAGGCCGCCTCGATGGGATCGGTTCTGCTGGCCGGTGGCGAGAAAGGGATGCGCTTTTCGCTGCCCAACAGCCGGATCATGGTGCACCAGCCCAGCGGCGGATATCAGGGCCAGGCCAGTGATATCATGATCCACGCGGCCGAGACGCAAAAACTCAAGGATCGCCTTTATGATATCTATGTACGTCATACCGGGCAGACGAAAAAAGCAGTTGAAAAAGCGCTGGACCGTGACAATTTCATGAGCCCGGAAGAGGCCAAGGAATGGGGCCACATCGACGAGATCGTGGAAAACCGCGCAAAAACGGACGCGGATGAGGTCTGAGTTCCGGAGCCTGCGTCACCGGCGCAGGAACCATTTTGAGATTGTAGCGGCCAAAACGCTGGCCTAAGCTGCACGAACAGGCGAAAACGCATCCCCGCCGGGGGTGCTGGGATGAGGCCCGAAAGGTAGATCATGGCGACGAATTCAGGCGGTGACGGGAAAAACACGCTCTACTGCAGCTTCTGCGGCAAAAGCCAGCATGAGGTGCGTAAGCTGATCGCAGGCCCGACCGTTTTCATCTGTGATGAATGTGTCGAACTTTGCATGGACATCATCCGCGAAGAGACCAAAGCCAGCGGGCTGAAGTCTTCGGACGGCGTTCCGACGCCCAAGGATATCTGTGAGGTGCTGGACGATTACGTGATCGGCCAGTCCACCGCAAAACGCGTCCTGTCGGTTGCGGTCCACAACCACTACAAACGTCTGAACCACGCCCAGAAGGCGGGCAATGATATCGAACTGGCGAAATCCAATATTCTGCTGATCGGCCCCACCGGCTGTGGCAAGACATTGCTTGCGCAAACGTTGGCCCGGATACTGGATGTTCCCTTTACCATGGCCGATGCCACAACGCTGACGGAAGCCGGCTACGTGGGCGAGGATGTTGAAAACATCATTCTCAAGCTGTTGCAGGCCAGCGAATACAATGTCGAACGCGCGCAGCGCGGCATCGTCTATATCGACGAGGTCGACAAGATCACCCGCAAATCCGAAAACCCGTCGATCACACGCGACGTGTCCGGTGAAGGCGTACAGCAGGCGCTGCTGAAACTGATGGAAGGCACCGTGGCCAGCGTTCCGCCGCAGGGCGGCCGCAAACACCCGCAGCAGGAATTCCTGCAAGTGGATACCACGAACATCCTGTTCATCTGTGGCGGCGCTTTTGCGGGTCTGGACCGGATCATTGCGCAACGCGGCAAGGGCTCGGCCATGGGTTTTGGCGCCGATGTGCGTGACAATGACGAGCGCGGCGTGGGTGAGATCTTCAAGGATCTGGAACCCGAAGATCTGCTGAAATTCGGCCTGATCCCCGAATTCGTGGGCCGTCTGCCGGTTCTGGCAACGCTTGAGGATCTGGACGAAGAAGCGCTGGTCACCATCCTGACCAAGCCAAAGAACGCCTTGGTCAAGCAATACCAGCGCCTGTTTGAGCTGGAAGATGTTGAGTTGGGCTTCACCGATGACGCGCTGAAGGCAATTGCCAAGAAGGCCATCGAGCGCAAGACCGGTGCACGCGGCCTGCGATCTATTCTCGAGGATATCCTGCTGGACACCATGTTCGAACTGCCGGGCATGAAAAATGTCAGCGAGGTTGTGGTGAACGAAGAGGCGGTGATGTCCGACGCGCAGCCGCTGTTCATCTATGCCGATGCGGCCAAGGAATCGGCCTCGGCGGGTTGAGGCCGGGCTTTTTGCCGCGACGGTGGGACTTCAGTTGAACCGGTTCAGGGGGCTCTGCCCCCGCCGCCCTTCGGGCATCTCCCCCGGGATATTTATAGCCAGATGAAGCTGGGGATCCGTCGCTCGCACGCGAAGGCATGCGCGGTCAGGCGGCGGGAGCTTAAGCAAGTTTTCGAACGACAAAGGTGACAGGTTATGACTGTGAAACGCATTTCTTCGGGCGGTGAGTTTGAGGCGAAAGTCGGCTATTGCCGCGCGGTGGTTGCGGGTGGCTGGGTTCATGTCGCCGGGACCGTCGGGCAGGGCGACGACGTGGTGGCGCAATGCCGGTCTGCGCTGGATGTCATAGGTAAGGCGCTGGCTGAGGCAGGCGCGGGTTTCGAAGATGTGGTTCGGGTCACCTACATGTTGCCGGATCGCAATGAGTTCGCGCCGTGCTGGCCGGTTCTGGCCGAGACGTTTGGCGCCAATCCACCGGCTGCGACGATGATCGAATGCGGTTTGATTGATCCGAAGTACCGGATCGAGATCGAAGTGACCGCCTTCCTGCCGCAGTGACGCTGGAAGCCCAAGGGGCACTGGACCTTGGCGAGCCTTTGGTCCATACCTTCTCTCGACCGAAATGCCGGAGGCAGCCGATGGGAATCCTGAACAGTCTTTTACGAGCCGTGACCTGGTGGAACGGGTCAACACTGAACACGCAGCTCTATACGGCGCGCAAGGGTGTGAAAGTGGGCGAAGACAATGAAGGCAATGTGTTTTATCGCACCGCCGACGACAGCAGGCGCTGGGTGATTTTCAATGGCGAGGCCGAAGCCAGCCGGGTTGACCCGGAATGGCACGGCTGGTTGCACCGCACCTGGGACGAACCCCCGACCGACAAACCGCTGCCGCACAAAGCCTGGGAAAAACCGCATCAGGAGAACCTGACAGGTACGGCACTGGCCTATGCGCCTGCCGGGTCGCTGCGTCGGGCCAAGCCGGTTGAGCGCAGGGATTACGAGGCCTGGAGCCCGGAATAAACGAGGCGAAGATGTCGACCCATAACTGGACCGAAGTTCTTGTCGGAGGCGTCGTATTGGCCGGTGCCATCGCGTTTGGCGTCTATGCCAGCCAATCGACCGGCCTGTCGCAAGGTGCTGCGGGCTATGAGTTGGGCGCCTCGTTCCGGTCGCTGGAAGGGGTGGGCGTCGGCACCGATGTCCGTCTTGCCGGTGTGAAAATCGGCACTGTTACCGGGGTCAAGCTGAACCCGGATACTTATCGTGCTGACACGACTTTCTCTGTTGCGGAAGGCGTTCTTGTGCCCGATGACAGCGCCATCGTGATCTCGTCCGAAGGGTTGCTGGGTGGAAACTTTGTCGAAGTTATGCCCGGCGGTTCGCCCTTCTTTTTTGAACCCGGAGACGAGATTCAGGATACCCAGGGTGCGGTCAGCCTGATCTCGCTGCTGGTCAAGTTCGTGGCCGGAGATGGCGGCGAATGATGCGCGCCGCCCTGATTGCCCTGTTGCTGACTGGAACCGGCGCCGCCGCGCAGCAGAAAGTCAACTCTGGCCCCGGCGCCATGCTGCGGGGGCTCGACAAAGTTAGTGGCCAGACGGTTGATATCGAATTGCAGACAGGTCAGACCGAACCTGTGTTCGGGCTGGATGTGGCGCTGGGGGATTGCCGGTATCCGGTGGACAACCCGACAGGCGATGCCTTCGCCTATCTGACCATTTGGGAAACGGGCAAGGCGGATCAGCTGTTTGACGGCTGGATGATCGCGACCTCTCCGGCGCTGAATGCGCTGGATCACGCGCGATATGACGTTTGGGTCATCCGCTGTATCACACCTTCTGCGGACTGAGTGATCGGCGCAGCAAAGTCGGCGCTCTGGCTCAGGGCTTCTTCCAGTTCTTTCTTGTAAGCACCACGCGGGATTTCGATCGCCCCAAGGGATGCCAGATGCGCGGTCAGGAATTGCGTGTCAAACAGGTGAAAGCCGGTTTGCCGCAAGCGGTCCACAAGATAGGCGAGCGCGATTTTCGAGGCATCCGTGCGACGCGAAAACATGCTTTCGCCAAAGAACGCGGCCCCCAGCGTCACGCCATATACGCCGCCCACCAGCGCCGCTCCGTCCCAGACTTCCAGTGAATGCGCATGGCCGGTTTGATGCAGCTGGCGATAAAGGGCATGCAGTTCCGCGTTGATCCAGGTGTCGGACCGGTCAGCGCACCCGTCGACGACGCCGGAAAAATCACGGTTGATTGAAATCCCGAACCCGCAGTTCCGGATGCGGCGGGCCAGACTGCGCGAGATGTGGAACCCGTCCAGCGGAAAAATCCCGCGAAACTTGGGATCAACCCAGAACAATTCAGGATCGTCGCGGTGTTCGGCCATCGGGAAGATACCGATGGAATACCCGTGCAGCAACAGTTCGGGGGTCAGGCTCATGCCGGTGATAGGGCGACCAGAGGGCGCGGGCCCTCTGGTACCTGGACCTTATTTTTCCATGTTCTCCGCAAGCCAGCGCTCCAGCCAGTGGATGTTGTACGCGCCGCTGTGCAGATCGGGCTCCTGCAACAGGGCGTGGAACAGGGGCACGGTGGTGTCGATGCCGTCTACGATCAGCTCTCCCAAAGCCCGCTTCAGGCGCGCCAGCGCTTCGTTGCGGTCGCGGCCGTGCACGATCAGCTTGGCAATCAGCGAGTCGTAATAAGGCGGGATCGAATAGCCGTCATAAAGCGCCGAATCCATCCGCACGCCCAGACCGCCCGGCGCGTGATAGGCCGTGATCTTGCCCGGGCAGGGCGAAAACTTCGGCAGCTTCTCTGCGTTGATCCGAACCTCGATGGCGTGACCGTTGATCTTCAGATCGTCCTGACCGAATGACATCGGCTCACCTGCTGCGACAAGAATTTGTTCGCGCACCAGATCGACGTCAAAGATGCCCTCGGTCACCGGGTGTTCCACCTGCAGGCGTGTGTTCATCTCGATGAAATAGAACTCGCCCTTTTCATACAGGAACTCGATGGTGCCTGCGCCGATATAGTTGATCTTGGCCACCGCGTCGGCGCAGATCTTGCCGATCCGGGCACGCTCTTCGGCGGTTATGCAGGGGCCGGGGGCCTCTTCAAAGACCTTCTGGTGACGGCGCTGCAACGAACAATCGCGCTCGCCCAGATGCACCGCATTGCCCTTGCCGTCGCCAAAGACCTGAATCTCGATATGGCGCGGCGTGGTCAGGTATTTCTCGATATAGACCTCGTCATTGCCAAAGGCGGCCTTGCCTTCGGCGCGTGCGGTCATAAAGGCGCTTTCCATTTCGTCCGCGTTCATCGCGACTTTCATGCCGCGCCCACCGCCGCCAGCAGTGGCTTTGATGATGACGGGATAGCCGAATTCCTCACCGATGCGTTTGGCGTCGGCCAGCGTGGGAACGCCACCGTCCGAGCCGGGAACACAAGGCACACCCAGCGCCTTCATTGTGTCCTTGGCGGTGATCTTGTCGCCCATGACGCGGATATGTTCCGCGGTGGGACCGATGAACGTGATGCCATGATCTTCGACGATCTGCACGAACTCGGCGTTTTCGGACAAAAAGCCATAGCCGGGATGGATCGCCTGCGCGCCGGTAATCTCACAGGCCGAGATGATGGCGGGCACCGACAGATAGCTTTGCGGGCTGGGCGGGGGGCCGATGCACACCGATTCGTCCGCCATGCGCACATGCATCGCGTCGCTGTCGGCGGTGGAGTGGACGGCAACCGTCTTTATCCCCATCTCGCGTGCGGCGCGGATGACGCGCAGGGCGATCTCGCCTCGGTTGGCAATCAGGATCTTGTCGAACATGGGCCCGCCTTACTCGATGATGACCAGAGGGGTGCCGAACTCAACAGCGTCGCCATCGCCCACCAGCACGCGCTTGATGGTGCCTGATTTGGGGGCGTGGATGTGGTTCATGGTCTTCATCGCTTCGACGATCAGCAGCGTGTCGCCTTCGGACACTGTCGCGCCGACGGAAATGAAAGCGGGCGCTCCGGGTTCCGGCTGCATATAGACCGTGCCCACCATAGGCGAGGTGACAGCGCCCGGATGGCTGGCCGGATCTTCAGCGGCAGCAGGGGCCGCCGCGGGGGCCGCAGCCGGTGCCGCAACGGGGGCGGGCGCTGCTGCAGGAACAGCCATCTGAACCGGAGCGGCCACGGTCTGTGTCATACGGCTGACGCGCACGTTCAGGCTGTCTTCTTCGCCATATTCGCGTTTGACCTGCAACTCGGTCAGATCGTTTTCGCGCAGCAACTCGGCCAGAGCCTTGATGAATGCCACATCCGCTTCGTGTTTGGTGTCTGTCATGAGTATCCTCGACGGTTCCCCTTTGGCCCGTCTGTTTCTTGCGGGCTCTGATCAAATTACGCAGGGTTATAGGCTAAGCGGCGGTGCATGAAAAGCGCCGACTCGCACCATCTGGCATGCGTTTCACGCGTAATTTAAAGGGTCGGACAGCTCACAGGGGCATCCCCGATAATTTGGCGACCAGTTCAGACAGCTTTCGCGCGCCGAATTTTTCAAGCAAACGGGCGCGGTAAGCTTCGATTGTGCGATAACTCAGTCCCAGCTCTGCTCCGATCTCCTTGGCCGACAGGCCACGACAGGACAGGATGGCCACTTCGCGTTCACGGATGGTCAGTTCAACCAGCGGTCGTTCCTCGGATATGTCGGAAAAGCTCCAGATGCCGTGGCGGAACGGATCGTCCGGCGTCAGCGACCGGCCCCGGGCGCGGCACCAGAACAGGTCCCCGCTGCGGCGGCGCATGACGCGCTCATCCGTGTAATACCCGGTGCCGCGCATCACCTGCAGGCTGCGCTCACCGATCCTCTCCCAATCAGCGACCGAAGGGTAAAGGTGCAGCAGTGGCATGTTGCGATAGTCGTTTTCTTCTCCGCCAAAGGTGCGGGCAAATTGCAGGTTGCAGCGCCGGATGATCCGGTTTTCCAGCTCAACAAGCCCGATCGGCGCATATTCAAAGGCGGGGTCGCTCATGCGTGTATGGTGCCGGGAAAGCGCGCGGAAATGAAGGGGGGATGCGATGTCTTGCGCCAGATTGACGCCCGAAACAGATGCTGTGGTCTGCGCCAGTTTGTGAAAGTTGTAAATGCCGGTTGAAAAGAAATGATTAACCTACAGAAACAGATGTTATAATCTGAAAACGAATGTGAATTCCGCCGGATCTGAATTCAGGGAAAGTAGACATGCGCGACACGTTGACAGGCAGCCGCATTCGCGAAAGACGCCAGATTGCCGGACTGCGGCAGGCGGAACTGGCGCGGCAGGCCGGCGTATCGGCGTCTTATCTGAACCTGATCGAACATAATCGCCGCAGGATCGGGGGCAAGTTGCTGGTCGATATCGCGGCGGCGCTGGGCGTTGAACCTTCGGTCCTGACACAAGGGATCGAGGCAACTCTGGTTTCCGCCCTGCGTGAAGCGGCCGAGGAAGCGGTCGGGCAACAGGCCGAGGTTGACGGGCTTGAGGAGTTTGCCGGTCGTTTTCCCGGCTGGGCCGGTGTTCTGGCGCAGATGCATCGCCGTGTCGTGTCTTTGGAGCGGAACGTCGAAACCCTGTCCGACCGCCTTACGCACGACCCGCAACTGGCCGCGTCGATGCACGAGGTTCTGTCAACCGCCGCCGCGATACGCTCGACCGCCGCGATCCTTGCGGATACCCAAGATATCGAGGCCGAATGGCGCGAGCGTTTCCACAAGAACCTGCATCAGGATGCCGAACGGCTGGCAGGCAGTTCCAAGGCGCTGGTGACCTTCCTCGACGAAAGCGACTCGGCGGTTGATCCACGTGCCGTTCCCCTGGAAGAGGTCGAAGCCTTCTTTGAAACCCGCGGCTACACGATTTCCGAACTGGAAGACGGTGGCGATGTGGACGCGGTTGACCTGAGCGGGCTCAATACCTCGGCGGCGCGCACAGTTGCGCGCGAAGTTCTCAGAATCTATCGCGCAGACGCGCAGGCCCTGCCGCTGGAGGCCGTCAAAGCGGTTGTTCAACAGGGTGATCCGAACCCCATCGAACTGGCGCAGCGGTTCTCGGTTGATTTTGCCACCGTCCTCAGGCGGCTGGCCTTTCTGCCGGATGGCATCCTGTCACAACCGGTTGGCATGGTGCTGTGCGACGCGTCCGGAAGTATCCTGTTTCTCAAACCGATTCAGGGGTTTACCTTGCCCCGGCATGGCGATGTCTGCCCGCTTTGGCCGCTGTTCACAGCCCTCAGCCGTCCGCTGGTGCCGGTGCGCAAACAGGTCGTCCTGACCGGAAGGTCCTCGGCCGTGTTCGACTGCGTTGCCTATGCCTGGCCGCATGCAGTGTCGGGATACGATCAGGATCCGGCCTATCGCTCGGTCATGGTGGTGCGCCCGGTCAGGGACCCGTCAGACGGGGTGCCGGTCACTCAGGTCGGGCCGAATTGCCGTGTCTGCCCAAACCGCGATTGCAAAGCCCGGCGCGAGCCGTCGATTTTGAGCGAAGGTTTTTGACACGTTCATGACAGACCGCTTAATCTGGCGGGAACCGGTCCCGGGATGGAAGGCCGGTTATGGGAGGAATTGAACATATGAGCCGAAAGGTTCTGCTGATTGAGGACGAACCGAACATCGCCGAGGCTATCCGGTTCCTGCTGTCGCGCGAGGGATGGCAGGTCGAAACGCATGGCGATGGAACGGATGCGGTTCAGGTGATCCAGGGGGCGCAGCCCGATCTGGTCATTCTGGATGTCATGCTGCCGGGCAAGAACGGTATGGATATCCTGCGGGAACTCAGAAAAATGGAGGAACTGGCAGGCTTGCCGGTTCTGATGCTGACCGCACGGGGTCAGTCGCGCGACCGGGAAATGGCTGAAAACGCAGGCGTCAGCCGCTTCATGACCAAACCGTTTTCCAATGCCGAAGTTCTGACAGCCGTGCGTGACCTTCACGCGCAGGCGACGCGCTTATGATGTCCGGCGAGGGCAACAAGACCAAACCACCGGGCGCACGCCCCTCGCTTTTTCTGGAACGACAAAGCTATCGTCGTCACAGGCTGACGGATGCCGCCCGGATTTTGCCCTTTCTGGGTGCGGCGCTGCTGGCCCTTCCGTTGCTGTGGCCGGACCCGTCCGGCGGGGATGCGGCGGTGCCCTTGTCCTCGGCGATGTATTACATATTCCTCTGCTGGGGCGCGCTGATCCTGGCCGGGTTTGTCTTTGGGCTGGCCGCCCGCCGCATGGCCGCGCGCGAGGGATCGGACACGGGCGCTGAGTGATGGCCACCATAAACGTTCTGATTCTGGTTTGCCTTGCCTATGTCGTGTTCCTGTTCGCAGTGGCCTTCGCCGCGGATCGCATGGCTGCGGCCGGGCGCGGCAAATGGTTGCGTTCACCCGTGATCTACACTTTGTCCCTGTCGATCTATTGCACTGCCTGGACGTTTTATGGCGCGGTGGGCAACGCCGCGCGGTCGGGGCTGGAGTTTGTCACCATCTACCTCGGTCCGACGCTGGTGATGGTCGGCTGGTGGTGGGGGCTGCGCAAGCTGGTGCGCGTCGGGCGCAGCCAGCGGGTCACCTCGATCGCCGACCTGCTGTCGTCCCGGTATGGCAAGTCGAACACGCTGGCGGTCTGCGTGACCATTCTGGCGGTGCTGGGCGGCACGCCCTATATCGCACTGCAACTGCAGTCGATTACCCTGTCCTTCTCGATCTTTGCCGAGGCTGACCCGTCAGGCCTCTACCGCGAAGGGTCCAGCGTGTTTTGGGTCGCGGCTGGTCTGGCCGTGTTTGCCATCCTGTTCGGCACCCGCAATCTGGACGTGAACGAACGTCACCATGGCGTGGTCACGGCCATCGCGGTCGAAGCCGTTGTCAAACTGTTTGCGCTGATCGCCGTGGGCGTTTTCGTGGTGTGGGGGATCGCGGGCGGCATTGGCCCGATGATGGACCGGATCGACGCCTCGGAAATCGGCCAGTGGAACGTCGATGCCGGGCGTTGGACGACGTTCATCTTTCTGTCCGCCGCCGCCTTTATCTGCCTGCCCCGGATGTTTCAGGTGATGGTGGTGGAAAACGATGACGAAGGCCATCTCAGAACCGCTGCCTGGGCCTTCCCGCTCTACCTGCTGTTCATGAGCCTGTTTGTCGTGCCCATCGCCGTGGTTGGTCTCGACCTGCTGCCCCAGGGTGCCAACCCAGACCTGTTCGTGCTGACCGTGCCGCTGTCCCAAGGCAATGACTGGCTGGCAATGCTGTCCTTCATCGGCGGGTTTTCCTCGGCAACCTCGATGGTCATCGTCAGTGCGATGGCCCTGTCGACAATGGTGTCGAACCATGTGGTCATGCCCATCTGGCTGAACACGCAGGAAGGCACCGGCTCGGTATCGGGCGATGTGCGCAACATTGTTCTTATGGCACGCCGAGTTTCCATTGCCGCCATCATTGCGCTGGGCTTTTTCTACTACCGGCTGTCCGGTAGCGGTGCGGCGCTAGCCTCGATCGGGTTGATCGCCTTTGCCGGTATCTCGCAGATTCTGCCAGCGTTGGTTGGGGGGCTGTTCTGGCGCAGGGCGACCCGGACCGGGGCGCTGATCGGGCTGACCGTCGGCTTTGTGCTGTGGATTTACACCCTGCTGCTGCCGGGAATGGGCGGGGCGTGGATGCCCGAAACCGTGCTGCAAAACGGCTTGTTCGGTCTCGGCTGGCTGCGCCCTCATGCCCTGTTCGGGATCGAGGGGATCGATCCGATGGTGCATACGGTGATGTGGTCCTTGTCCCTGAACACGCTTGCCTTCTGCGTCGCGTCCCTGCTCAGCTTTCCCAGCCCGTTGGAGCGGTTGCAAGGGGCGCAGTTCGTCAACGTCTTCGATCACTCGGTCGCGCCGCGCGGGTGGTCCGGGTCGGTGGCGCAAAGCGAAGACCTGATGATCATGACGCAGCGCATTCTGGGCACCGGCCCCACACAGGAGTTCTTTCAGGCCGAGGCGCGAAAACAGGGTGGCCGTTCGCACCTGCCGGAACCGACGCCGGGCTTTCTTAACCGTCTGGAACGCGAGCTCAGCGGCTCGGTCGGCGCGGCCATGGCCCATGCGATGATCGGCCAGATCGTGGGCGGATCGTCGGTCTCGGTCGAGGATCTGCTGGCCGTGGCAGACGAATCCGCGCAACTGCTGGAATACTCCGGCCAACTCGAGGAAAAGTCCTCCGAACTCAGCCGAACCGCTCGGCAATTGCGCGAGGCCAACGCCAAGCTCACCCAGATTTCCGAACAGAAGGACAGCTTTCTGAGTCAGGTCAGTCACGAATTGCGCACGCCGATGACCTCGATCCGGGCGTTTTCGGAAATCATGCGCGACACCGATGGCCTCAGCCGCCAGGAGCAGACCCGCTATGCCGCGATCATTCATGACGAAGCCCTGCGCCTGACCCGGCTGCTCGATGATCTGCTGGATCTGAGCGTGCTTGAAAACGGGCAGGTCAGCCTTAATCTCAGCGATGACAGCCTGCGCTCGGTTCTGGACCGCGCCGTGCCCAGCGCTCTGGCCGGGGCGGACCGAAAGATCACCGTCCGCCGGACCCGCGCGGCCGAGCGTATTTTCCTGCATACGGATCTGGATCGGTTGGGGCAGGTGTTCATCAACCTGATCTCGAACGCGCAGAAATATTGCGACGCGGACGATCCGGTGCTGGTCATTTCCGCCCATGATGTCGGCGGGCGGGTCATCGTCGACTTCATCGACAATGGCAGCGGCATCCCACCGGGCGCGCGTTCGATGGTGTTTGAGAAATTTGCCCGCGTGGGCGGCGACAAGGCTGGCGGAGCGGGGCTTGGTCTGGCCATCTGCCGCGAAATCATGCAGCGGCTGGGGGGTGAGATTACCTATCTGCCGGGGCAGGGCGGCGCGGCCTTCCGGATCAGCCTGCCACAGGCCTATCAGCAGGCGGCGCAGTGACGCGGCCATAAAGGACTTGGTAACGCCCGAGGGTGTAAACCGGTTGCCAGGTGCTGGAACAATTGGTGATCGGGCGTCATGTCACAAGATGTCAATGCCGCGTTGGCGCGCAAACTGTCCGTTGGGCAAAAGGATCTGGGGGATCGCCCACGCTCGGTTCTGCGGGCGCTGCGCCTTGGGTTCGCCCGGGCGGCGGGCGACCGGCTGAACCTGCCGCTGGCGGTTATCGGGGCAAAGCAATCCAACCAGTCGCAGGAGGTGCCGGGGGACGCCGCAGGACAGGATTGGCTGCTGTTGGTGTTTGACGGCCCCGAAGGCCGCGCCGCGACCTGTCTCAACCCGAATGCGGTCTCGGCCATTGTTCAGGCCCAGACCATTGGTCAGGTCCTGTCCGGTGATCCCGGCGCACGCACGTTTACTGATACCGACGCCGCCATCGTGGCCCCCTTGATCGAAGCCGCGTTGACCGGTTCCGCCGCTTTGTTCGACGCCTCAAGCGATCAGATTTGCCTTGAAGGGCTGGAATTTACCTCGCGCGCCAAGGATTTGCGCACCCTGTCGCTGGCGATGACGGAAGAAGCGTATCGCATTTTCGAACTGACCGTCGATCTCGCGAACGGAGAGCAGCAGGGCCGCATCTCGGTCTTTCTGCCGGAACATCCTGCCGTCCCGGACGTGGCCGAAGATGCCGGGGAAAAGGTTGATCTGCGTATGGAGCAGTGTTCAGGCGTGATGCGGGCGGAACTGACCGCCGCGCTGTGCCGCATGTCGCTGCCGCTGTCCGACCTGTCCGGAATGCGGATCGGGGACATTCTGCCGTTGCGCGGGGCGCGTCTGGACCGGACCGAGGTTCTGACGATTGACCGGACACGCGCCGGTATCGGTCGCCTTGGGCAATGCGGCGGCCTGCGGGCCGTGCGGCTGAATGAAACCGCTGCACTGCCGGCCCTGACCGGCGCTGACGCGCAGGACTTCATCGCCAGCAAAAGTGGAACACCGCCGCAGGATTATCCGGTTGAACCAGCTGAGCATGATGCGTACGCCCAGACCGTCCCGGCCGGGGTGTCAGATCTGACAGATAGCGATCTGATCGTGAACGATTCCGAACGGATGGTCGCTGAAATCACGCAACTGGCGGGGTTGGCACCCCCGGAGTCCACCAGCTAGGTTAAGGGGCACTTAGCCGCCAGTGCCGCGGATCTGGTCCAGCATGGGGCGCAGATTGTCCAGCTGATACCCGGCTTTGCCGGTCGCACTCAGGATGTCGTCCGTGCTCATGTGGTCGCACTGGCCCAACGCCCAAACCACCGAACACCGCGTGCCCGAGGCGCAATAGGCCAGAACAGGACCACTGCCGTTTTCCGCCATGTCGCGCTGCCGCTTCACGTTCTCAGGCGTCATCGTCTGGTGGGTCAGCTCCAGCACCTCATATTCCATACCGGCGGCCCGCACCGCTTCGCCGATCGCGTCGGATTGCATGGCCGGGGGAACTTCGGCATTGGGCCGGTTGCAGATCACCTTGGCAAAGCCAGCCTCGGCGATGGCCGGAACATCCTCGACCGTGATCTGCGGCGAGACAGCATAGCGGGGGGTAATCTGACGAATCTCCATGCCAATTCCTTAGGCCGCGTTTGCCGCCCTGTCCAGTTGCGCGCCCAGCGGTGGTGCCACGAACATCCCGGCCGCCATTGCAACCAGAAAGACCAGCCCGCCCAGCCCGCCATAGCTCAGCGAGGCCATCGCCGGTCCGGGGCACAGTCCGGCCAATCCCCAGCCCATCCCGAACAGAACCGAACCCACGATCAGCCTGCGATCAACCTCGGGCTTGGCAGGGGGTGGAAAGGCTCCGCCGGTCAAGGCGTTTTGGCGACCTGTTGTCATCCGCCATGCCACAAGCATCGGCAGAATGGCACCGCCCATCACAAAGGCCAGCGTCGGGTCCCAGTTGCCAAACACATCCAGCCAGCCCTGAACTTTTGTGGTGTCTGTCATGCCCGAAATCAGCAACCCGGCGCCGAACAGTGACCCGGCAATCAACGCAATGATAAGACGCATCAGATCACTCCCATCACATGACGCAGCAGCACAAGGGTGACGCCCCCGGCAAGGATATAGAAAACGGTGGCCACGATGCCGCGTAGCGAGAACCGAGAGATCCCGCACACCCCGTGCCCCGAGGTACAGCCATTGGCGATCCGTGTACCGATACCGACCAGCAGCCCGGCCAGAATGACAACGCCCAGATTGCTGGTAAGATGCGTCTGGGCCTCGGGCAGGATCAACGGGCGCAGAAGAAGGGGCATTCCGACAAGCCCCGCAATAAAGGCCAGCTTTTCGGCCATGCTCCCCTTGGCGCTGCCATCGACAAGGCCGCCCAGAATGCCGCTTGCGCCCATGATCCGGCCATTGCCCAGCAGATAAACCGCCCCGGCCAGACCGATCACCAGACCGCCGCACAGCCCCCAGATCCATTCTATATTCATGTGGGATTTCCCTTTGTGATTTGTTGTGCCCGCGTCACAGCTTGTTGACCGGCAGTTTCAGGAAAACATCGCCCTGTTCATCCGCCGGAGGCATCTGACCGGCCCGCATGTTGACCTGCAAAGACGGCAGGATCAGGCGCGGCATGGCCAGCGTGGCGTCCCGCGCGTCGCGCATTTCCACGAAGTCTTCGATGCTGCGCCCCTGTCCGATATGGACGTTCAGCGCCTTCTGCTCACCCACCGTCGTTTCCCACGCGTATTCGTCGCGGCCCGGTGCCTTGTAATCATGCCCGACATAGATGCGGGTATTGTCCGGCAGCGACAGAATCTTCTGGATCGACTGGAACAGTGTGGCCGACGATCCTCCGGGAAAATCGCAGCGCGCCGTGCCGAAATCGGGCATGAACAGCGTGTCACCAACAAATGCCGCATCGCCAATCACATAGGTCATGCAGGCCGGTGTGTGGCCGGGGGTGTGCAGCACGTCGCCCCGCATCTGGCCGATGTGAAAACTGTCGCCTTCCTTGAACAGCGCGTCAAACTGGCTGCCATCGCGCTGAAATTCGGTTCCTTCGTTGAAAACCTTGCCAAACGTGTCCTGCACGGTGACGATCTGATCGCCAATCCCGATCTTGCCGCCCAGCTCCTGTTGCAGATAAGGGGCCGCGGACAGGTGGTCGGCATGGACATGGCTTTCCAGAATCCACTCGACCTTAAGGTCCTGCGCGCGCACAAAATCGATGATCCTGTCCGCCGAGGTTGTCGACGTCCGCCCCGAGGCATGGTCGAAATCCAGCACGCTGTCGATGATGGCGCAGGCCCGCCCCTGAGGTTCATGAACCACATAGGAAACCGTGAAGGTCTGCTCGTCAAAAAACGCTTTCACTTTCGGTGTCATGATCTTCTCCGTTTCGGTCACGCATATCATATATGTGAATTGGAATGTGATGCAATATCGAACCTGAATTTGATGCCGGTCAAAGCAACCGCTGAAATCCTGGCTTAATCTTTAGCCTATCCGCGTCAGATTGCCGAAACTTCGACCATGGCAGGCAATTTCCCGCACAAGGTTACGATATTATCTGCGGGTCGCAATCCCGTTACGTATATTGGGGATACTGGCGCCACTTGGGAGGATGGTTATGACACCGACTGGTCTTTATTCCGAAGCCGAGCAGCTTGAACGTAAGCTTGTAAACGCGGGTCTGGAAACGCGTTTGGCGCTTCAGCCGAGTGTAAGTAAGATTGTTGACCGAATGCGGCAGCAGGGGATGGAGGTGCCTTCGCGCTTGCGTCGTCTGGATGCGGCCTTGTGCGAAGACGCGATTGAAGCGCAGTTTGATAACTTGCCGGTGTGAACCGGATGGTCATCCAAGGGATATCCCGAGGATGACCAGCATCAATCCAAGCACGGACAGAAACAGCGAGGCCAGGTTCCAGGGCAGGACCCCCTGAACCACCGCGCGCAGCTCGTCATCCGACAGACCGGCCTTGCGTGCCCGCATCACGCGAAGAATGCACCAGACCAGACCGGCAAGCCCGGCCACAGACAGGGCCGCACCGCCCCAGGTGATGAATTCAAACATGGTTCCCCGCATATCCTCGTGAACTGATCACGCGCTTAACGGATCGGTTGGGGTCATACAAGTGCGCCGGCCCAATGGGTGCTTGCGACCCGGGCGGCAGCACTGTATCCGGCATTCCACACCAGGGTTTCAGCCTCTGGAACAGGCGCGTTTCGAAGGTGCCCCCGATGATCGGGCCACCGCCGTTCACTGCCAACAACAGGCTGTCCTCTTCTGGTTGCAGGTCCATAACCGGGAACAAAAAAGATGA
The DNA here is from genome assembly GCF_056531545.1 of Ruegeria sp. N10. Lineage (NCBI taxonomy): Bacteria > Pseudomonadati > Pseudomonadota > Alphaproteobacteria > Rhodobacterales > Roseobacteraceae > Ruegeria > Ruegeria sp. N10. The sequence goes on from NZ_JBQFLY010000012.1 coordinate 115,048, forward strand.
GCATGTCTGAAGAAGCAGAAGCAAATTACAAGGTCACCGCGGGCGAGCTGCGCCAGTTTGTGGAACGTATCGAGCGCCTGGAGATGGAAAAGAAAGACATCGCCGACCAGATCAAAGAGGTCTACGCCGAAAGCAAGTCGCGCGGCTATGACGTAAAGGCCCTGCGCAGCATCATTTCCCTCAGAAAAAGGGACAAGGATGACATCGCCGAGCAAGAGGCCGTCATCGAAATGTACAAAGAAGCGCTGGGCATGAACTAAGCCCGACCGCCACGAAACGATCTATGGCTCTGGAATGGGTTCAATGCCCTGAAAGAGCCACTGGCCGGGGGGATGCAACGGGCGCGCAGCGGCTCCCCTTGCCAAGCGCATGGTACTACCACGCGCAGCGCTCGACGCCTCCGGGCTGTATCGAACCGCCCATAAACCAAACGCGCACCACAAAAGTCTCTGACACGCCAATAGCCAAAGACGCCGGAACACCCAAACCCTTCCGGATAAAAGCGCGCTTTTTCGCAGGAATATGAAGGATGGTGCTGCTGGAGAGAATTGAACTCTCGACCTCTCCCTTACCAAGGGAGTGCTCTACCTCTGAGCTACAGCAGCGCTGTGGGCGGGTGATTAGACTCAAACGAAACGCGGCGCAAGGGTGTCTGGACGGTTTTTTTCGCCTCCTGTAGAGAAAGATCATGACGGATAAAAATTCACCCAAAAAACAAGGTAAACCCGGCGATGCGCGCGAGGCGCGGCTGAAGGCGGCGCTCAAGGCCAACATGGCGCGTCGCAAGGCGCAGGCCAAGGCGCGCGCGGCCGCGGGGGACAAGCCTGACAAGGACGAGGGATAAGAGCAGATGGATTCGATTCTGGTAACGGGCAACGGCCCGCTGAACGGTCAGATACCGATTGCGGGGGCCAAGAATGCGTGCCTGACGCTGATGCCCGCAACATTGTTAAGCGAAGAACCGCTGACGCTGACCAATGCGCCGCGGCTGAGCGATATCAAGACCATGACCGCGCTGCTGCAATCGCTGGGGGCCGAGGTGTCGTCGCTGCAAGACGGTCAGGTGATTGCAATGTCCAGCCACAGCCTGACCAGCCAGACCGCCGATTATGACATCGTGCGCAAGATGCGTGCGTCTAATCTTGTGCTGGGCCCCTTGCTGGCGCGGTTCGGGCAGGCGGTCGTGTCACTGCCGGGCGGTTGTGCGATCGGTGCCCGTCCGATGGACCTGCATGTCGAAGGGCTCGAGGCGCTGGGCGCCGAGATTGAGCTGAAGGACGGCTATCTGCACGCCAAGGCTCCGGGTGGTCTGAAAGGGGCCGTGCATCAGATGCGCTTTGCCTCGGTCGGGGCCACCGAAAACATCGTCATGGCCGCCACGCTGGCCAAGGGCACCACGGTGCTCAAGAACGCCGCGCGCGAGCCCGAGATCGTCGATCTGGTTGAATGCCTGCGCAAGATGGGTGCCCAGATTTCCGGCGAAGGTACCCCGACCATCGAAATTCAGGGCGTCGACCGGCTGCACGGGGCCACACATCAGGTTGTCACCGACCGGATCGAGCTGGGTACCTATATGCTGGCCCCGGCGATTTGTGGGGGTGAGGTCGAACTGCTGGGCGGTCGCATGTCACTGGTCGAATCCTTTGCGGCCAAACTGGATGCGGCAGGCGTCAGCGTTTCAGAAACCGAAGGCGGTCTGAAAGTGGCCCGCAAAAACGGGCGTGTGCGTGCGGTGGATGTGGTGACCGAACCTTTCCCCGGCTTCCCGACCGACCTACAGGCGCAGATGATGGCGCTGATGTGTACGGCCGAAGGCACCTCGGTTCTCGAAGAACGCATTTTCGAAAACCGCTTCATGCACGCCCCCGAACTGGTGCGCATGGGCGCGCAGATCGAGGTGCATGGCGGCACCGCCACGGTGACCGGGGTCGAGCGTCTGAAAGGCGCGCCGGTGATGGCGACCGACCTGCGGGCTTCGGTCTCGCTGATCCTTGCCGGATTGGCGGCAGAAGGGGAAACAACGGTCAGCCGGGTCTATCATCTGGACCGCGGATATGAACATGTGGTGCGCAAGCTGGAAGGCGTGGGTGCAAAGATTGAACGGATCAAGGGCCAATGACAGACGCAAGTTTTGAAGACGGGCGCGAGGCGCCGCTAAATCTTGGGGCCGAGGATGCAGATGACCTTCAGGTGATCTCGACCCTCGCGCAGGATGCCGTGTTTCCGGTGACCGAGATGAAGTGGCAACCGTCGCAGCGCCGCTTTGGCCTGCTGCTGAACCGCTTTCGTTGGGAAGACAAGGATGCCGCCACCCGCCGCGACCGCCCGTTTGAACGGGTGCAATCGGTGCTGGTCTTCGGTTCGGTTCTCTCGGTGTCCAGTCAGGGCATTGATCGCGGTGACACCGACATGATCATGTCGTTGATGTCGGTCGTTTTCGAACCCGGCGAGGATGGCGCGGGCCATGTCTTGCTGACGCTGGCCGGTGATGGCGCAATCCGCCTGACGGTCGAGGCGCTGGATGCCACCCTCAAGGACGTCACGCGCCCTTATCAGGCCCCCTCCGGTCAGGCCCCGCATCATCCCGAATAGATGCAGAACAAGCGCGGGATTTCTCAGGCGTTTTCGAAGGTGCCCGAAGGTGTCACTCTGCGTCGCGCCACCGTTTTCGACGTTTTCGACATCAGTCGGGTTCTGATCCGTTCGATCACGCAGCTCTGCGGGGCCGATCATCAGGGTGACCCGCAGGCCATCGCGCAATGGACCGATAACAAGGACCCGGCCTCGATCCGGGGCTGGATCAAACCTGGATCGCAGATCTGGCTGGCTGAACGGGCCGGGCAGGTGGCCGCCGTAGGCGGTTTGTTGGAAACCGGAGAGATCACTCTGCTTTACATCGACCCGGATCATAAGGGCTGTGGTCTGGGGGCGGCGGTTTTGAATCGGCTGGAACGGGAACTGCTCGCGGCGGGATGTTCCTCAGCCTCGCTTGAGGCAACAAAAACCGCGCAGGATTTCTATCTGCGCCACGGCTGGCAGGCTACCGGCCGGTGCTGCGGCCACGGGGATCTGTCCTGCTTTGCCATGCACAAATCGCTGCACCCCGTGGGCTGAGGGTTGAGGCCGCGCGCTCCGGGCGATATGTCCCAATGCGCAACGCCCGGAGTGCCAGATCATGCCCGTTTTCCTTGATACCAAATCGCCCGACTTCGAACCCGCCTTCCGGACCCTGCTCTCGGCCAAGCGCGAGGACAGCCCGGATGTGGATGCGGTTGTGGCGCAGATCATCGACGACGTGCGTAACCGGGGCGATGCGGCGGTTATCGAACTGACGGCGAAATTCGACCGGCTGACGCTGACACCCGAAACGCTGGCCTTCAGCGCACAGGAGATCGCGGATGCGGTAGCGCTGGTCGGGGCCGAAGATCGCACAGCGCTGGAACTGGCTGCTTCCCGTATCCGGGCCTATCACGAAAGGCAATTGCCCGAGGATCAGGAATGGACGGATGAGGCCGGGGCCACCCTTGGCTGGCGCTGGTCTGCTGTCTCGGCGGCAGGGCTTTACGTGCCGGGTGGGCTGGCCTCGTACCCGTCATCGGTGCTGATGAACGCCATCCCGGCCAAGGTGGCCGGTGTGGAACGGCTGGCCATCGTGGTGCCCACCCCGGACGGGCAGGTGAACCCGCTGGTGCTGCTGGCGGCACAGCTGTCGGGTGTGGACGAGGTCTATCGCATCGGCGGCGCGCAGGCCGTGGCGGCGCTTGCCTACGGCACCGACACCATCGCGCCGGTCGACAAGATCACCGGACCGGGCAACGCCTTTGTCGCCGCCGCCAAGCGGCGCGTCTTTGGCAAGGTCGGCATCGACATGATTGCCGGCCCCTCGGAAATTCTGGTCATCGCCGACAAGAACAACGACCCTGACTGGATCGCGCTGGACCTGCTCAGCCAGGCCGAGCATGACGAAAGCGCGCAGTCGATCCTGATCACCGATGACGCCGCATTCGGCCAATCCGTCGCGCAGGCGGTCGAAAAACGGCTGGAAACCCTGCAACGCCGCGCCATCGCTGGGGCCAGTTGGCGTGACTACGGCGCGGTGATCACCGTGCGCAACCTGGACGAGGCCGCCGCCCTGTCCAACCGCATTGCCCCGGAACATCTGGAACTTTGCGTGGCCGACCCGCGCGCGCTGAGCGAAAAAACCATCCACGCCGGAGCCATCTTTCTGGGTCAGTACACACCCGAAGCCATCGGCGACTACGTCGGCGGTCCCAACCACGTGTTGCCCACCGCCCGCTCGGCACGGTTTTCGTCTGGCCTCAGCGTGATGGATTTCCTCAAACGCACCACGCTTAGTCAGATGACTCCCGAAGCCCTGCGTGCCATCGGCCCTGCTGCCGAACAGCTGGCGCAATCGGAAAGCCTCGAGGCGCATGGCCTCTCGGTCACCGCGCGCCTGAACCGCCTGAATGGCTGAAATGACGCAAAGACCGGGCGCATATGGCGTTTCTGTGCGTTGCCCGTTGAATATCATTGTTATAGGTCTGTGCTGACGCAAGGAATGTGACTGTAAAGATGACCCGCATCTCGCATATCGAACTGGATGATAGAAATCTGCCGCCGCCCACGCCCGAGATCGAGCAGGAGCGCAAGGTCGCCATCTATGATCTGCTTGAAGAAAACAGCTTCTCGCTGCCCAAACGCGACGACCGCGTTGTGCCCGAAGGCCCCTATCGCCTTCAGCTTTCGATCCGCGACAAACGGCTTGTCTTCGACATTGAAACCGAGGCCAACGAAAAAGCGGCCGAGTTTCACCTGTCGCTCGGTCCCTTCCGGCAGGTGGTCAAGGATTACTTCCAGATCTGCGAAAGCTATTTTGACGCGGTGAAATCGCTGCCGCCCAGCCAGATCGAAACCATCGACATGGCCCGCCGGGGTATCCACAACGAAGGCAGCCGTGTTTTGCAGGAACGGCTGGAAGGCAAGGCAGATGTCGACACCGACACCGCCCGCCGCCTGTTCACGCTGATCTGCGTTCTGCATTTTGGGGGCTGACGCGTGAAGCCTCTGCCGCAGTCGGTCCTGTTCTGTTGCGACCACAACGCGGTTCGGTCCCCGATGGCCGAGGGGCTGATGAAGAAATTCTATGGCACCGGCACCTATGTCCAGTCCGCCGGTGTGCATAACGATCTGGAAATCGACGGCTTCAGCATCGCGGTCTGCCACGAGGTCGGCGTGGAACTGTCCCGCCACCGGTCGCGCTCCTTCGACGAGATGCAGGAATGGGGCGATGACCTCAGCTCGTTCGATCTGGTCGTGGCGCTTTCACCTGCCAGCCAGCGTCAGGCGCTGGAACTGACCCGTGTTTTTCACCTCGATGTCGATTATTGGCCAATAATGGACCCTACCGGGATGGGCGAGACCCGCGAACAAAAGCTACACCACTACCGACAGACCCGCGACCAGATCATTCAGCATCTGAAAGACCGCTGGGGCGAACCAACGGAGGGGATATGAACCAGACCGTCAAAACCTATTTCGATGCCTTCAACGCCGGTGACGTCGATGGCATGCTGGCCTGCCTGTCTGATGACGTGGCCCATCACGTGAACGAAGGCCAGATTCGCGTCGGCAAGGAAAAGTTCGCCGCCTTTTGCGCCCATATGAACCGCTGCTACCGCGAAAACCTGACCGACATCGTCGTGTTCGAGGCTCAGGGCGGCACCCGCGCCGCGGCCGAGTTCATCGTCAACGGCACCTATCTGGAAACCGACGAGGGCCTGCCCGACGCGCACGGCCAGACCTACCGCCTGCCTGCCGGGTCGTTCTTTGATCTCAGGGACGGCAAGATCACCCGCGTCACCACCTTCTATAACCTTGCAGACTGGACCAAACAGGTCTCGAATGGCTGACGTCAGTGACGTCCGCCCCCTGATCGGAGCGGCACTCGGGGCCGCTCTGGACGATGTCGCCCGCCTGAGGATCAGGGTGTTTCACGCCTGGCCCTACCTCTATGACGGCGATCTGGAATACGAACGCAAATACCTCCAATCCTACCGCGACAGCGACAAGGCCATCGTGGTCGGGGCTTTCGACGGCGACCGCCTGATCGGCGCCTCGACCGGCGCACCCCTGACCGATCACGCCGACGATTTCGCCGCGGCCTTCGCAGACACCGGGCTCGACTTGTCGCAGATCTTCTATTGCGCTGAATCCGTCCTGCTGCCGGACTATCGCGGGCAGGGGGTTGGCCACAAATTCTTCGACACGCGCGAGGGGCACGCCCGCGAACTGGGCTTTGCCAAATGCGCCTTTTGCAGCGTGCAACGCCCCACCGACCACCCGCTGCGCCCCGACCACTACCGCCCGCTGGATACCTTCTGGCGCGCCCGCGGATACGAGCCCTTACCCGGCGCAATCGCCCAATTCTCGTGGAAGGATATCGGGGAAGAGGGAGAAACGCCGAAGCCGTTGCAGTTCTGGATCAGGGATTTGTAGGGTTCGGGTTGGGGGCGGTGGAGCAGGGTTTTTCTGTGTGTTGCCGGAAGTGAATGGAGGCCAGCAAAGCTGCCATTCGCTGCAGGTGCAGTGTTGATCATCTTAAATGGCAGCAGTGCGGGATCTTGCCGATATTCGCCGCGCTTGCAATCCGTTGGGCAAGGCAGCGGATAGCCGGCCACCAAGCCGACTTTCGCTGCGGTCGCATCATCGAGCACCACAGACAGCAGCAATGCGCAGGAGTGTACTTTGCAATGTCACATGCTAAATCTGAGCAAGCCCCGACGATCAACTTACATTCACAAAGAATAATTAGATGAACAATTTGCAAAAACTATTACGAATTCAGCGCTGTGAACTGATATCCGCATTTGAGAAAGCTTCGGTTGAAGGGCAAGGCACGCCGCAAGAGATTTCGGACAGGCGTGAAAATGCACTCCACAAATTTCTAAGAACTTATTTTCCTTTCCCTTATCGGGTGACAAAAGGCAACATCTCAGATTCATACGGAAAACGTAGCCAATCAATTGACGCATTGGTCGTAAATCCATCACATCCTCATACAGCAAATGAGGACGAGCAATATTCATTCATCGTTGCTGAAGGGGTTGATTACGCTATCGAATTGAAACCAAACCTTGATAGCGAGAATGAAATCCACAGAGCATTGAAGCAGTTGCAATCCGTAAAACTACTCAAAAGACGAACGGATGGCCTCTTGTTGGGGCGAGCAGCGCGATCCGAGGCACAACAAGATTTGGCTTTGCGGGTGCCAAGCATCATTTTTTCGAAGAGCACATATGCTGATTTGAGGAATTTAGTAGAGACAATTGTTGACTATTACGTAAATAACTCGGTCCCTATCTCGCAACAATTTGACATAATTTGCTGTTTGGATGGAGTTATTGTTCTAAATTCGAATAAAAACTTGCACTTCAATGTGGGTACAGACGGGTTTGTATTTAAAGATTTTGAGGAAGATGTTCTGTACTATTTCTTCCACTTTTTGTGCAACATCCCACAATCAACTCCATCTATGAAAGAAAATGTCCTTGTGCACTACTTGCAGCAACCGTCCGCGGATGGTTGGAAAACTTATCATGATTTGAACAACAGATTACGCAAAACAAATCCTATTTCGTAAGAATCACATCTAAGGTCCGGTTTCGATTGGGACTGGACCAATGCGAATGCAGCAAGCTAGTCATTCGGCAATGACCGGTTGGGGCTCGGTGCTGTCAAACGCACTCGCAGCATCCTGTTCTAGTGACGACGGCCGCCTAGGGCTCTTCCTCCCCTTCACCCATCCCCCCGCACCAGATTGATCTGTACACGCGACGGCTCTCACGGTTTAGTGCCTCGACACATCGGCTCAGGGGATCCCATCAATGAAAGTCGCAACCGCAGCGTATAATCTCGACTGGCTCGACAGCTGGGCGCAGTACGAGGACAAGCTGGACCGATGGGTTGCCGAGGCTGCCGGGCAGGGGGCCGGGCTGCTGGTGTTCCCCGAATACGGCGCGATGGAGGTGTCGACGCTTGATGGTGCCGAGGTGGCGGGTGATCTTGAACGTTCGATCCGCGCGGTTTCCGACCGGTTCGAGGATGTACAAAATTTGCACTCGCGCCTCGCAAGCGCGTACAAAACGTACATTCTGGGTGCATCGGCCCCGGTTGTGGATGGGTCCGGTCGCCCGGTGAACCGCGCCGCGTTCTACGCCCCGGACGGTGGCCGCGACCATCAGGACAAGCAGATCATGACCCGCTTTGAACGCGAGGACTGGGATATCGCTCCGGGCGGTCCGCTCAAGCTGTTCGACACCGCGCTGGGCAAAATCGGTGTTCTGATCTGCTATGACAGCGAGTTTCCCTTGTTGGGCCGCGCACTCAGCGAAGCGGATATGATCCTTGTACCGTCCTGCACCGAAGCGCTGTCGGGATATTGGCGTGTTCGCATTGGATCGATGTCAAGAGCCTTGGAAAATCAATGTGTTACGGTCATGTCGTCGCTGGTCGGAGCCAACGGCTGGTCCGAAGCTGTGGACATGAATACCGGCATGGGCGGCGTTTTCGGCCCGCCGGACAAGGGGTTCCCAGCCACCGGAGTGCTGGCCGAGGGCACTCTGAATCAGCCCGGCTGGACCTATGCGGATGTCGACCTGTCTGCCATCGCAGAGGTTCGCGCCGATGGCCACGTGCTGAACCGGACCCATTGGCCAGAGCAGGACGCCCGAGTCGAAACGGTCACATTATCCACCCTTTAGATGAATCCGCCCTTGAAATAAGGGAAAAATAGGCTCATTTAAGCGCACATCCCCGCAGATTCTGCGGGCGCAACCTAATGATGGAGACAACATGGCCAAGGAAGATACGCTCGAATTTCCCGGTGTCGTGAAGGAACTCCTGCCTAATGCGACGTTTCGGGTCGAGCTGGAAAACGGCCATGAAATCATCGCACATACGGCAGGAAAGATGCGCAAGAACCGCATCCGTGTTCTGGCCGGCGACAAGGTTCAGGTCGAGATGACCCCCTATGATCTGACCAAGGGTCGGATCAACTACCGCTTCAAATAACGTCTGCCGAGATGGCGTTTATCCTGGGATCGGGCAGCCCAAGGCGGCTGGACCTGCTGGCGCAGCTTGGCGTGCAGCCCGACGCCATCCGTCCCCCTGACATCGATGAAACACCGCTGAAGGGTGAGCTTCCTGTTCCGTATTGCAGCCGCATTACACGAGAAAAAGTAAAGGCAGTTCAATCGGATAGCGACGACATCACGCTTTGCGCGGACACGACTGTTGCACTGGGGCGGCGTATTCTGGGCAAGCCCGAGGATGAGGGTCAGGCCGCAGAGTTCCTGTACGCTTTGTCCGGTCGTCGTCACCGGGTGATCACTTCGGTCGCCGTTCGGCGCGGGAATCGCATCCTGCAACGTGATGTCGTCTCGCAGGTCAAGGTCAAACGCCTGTCGGACGTTGAAATCAACGCCTACCTAGCGACCGGTGATTGGCAGGGTAAAGCCGGGGCCTACGCGATCCAGGGCCCTGCTGGCGCATTCATCCCATGGATTTCGGGCTCGTTCACTGGCATCGTGGGGCTGCCCCTGTCCGAGACCGCCGCCTTGCTGCAAGGGATCGGCTACCCACTATATAGCGAGGCATCATGAAGGGTCGAACCATCGTTCTGGACCATATCCAAGACCGCGAGGCCGCGGCATTGATGGTCGACGGAAAGCTTGATGATCTCCTGATCGCCGCCGACGCACCCGCGCCGGGCACCATCTATCGCGCCCGTGCCGATCGACCGGTCAAGGGGCAGGGCGGCATGTTCCTGACCACACCCGACGGCCCAGCTTTTCTGCGACAAGTCAAAGGGTTGGCGCCGGGTGCCACGCTTTTGGTGCAGGTTGGCGGATATGCCGAGCCTGGCAAGGCCATCCCTGTAACCAACCGTATCCTGTTCAAAAGCCGCTTTGCCATTGTCACACCCGACGCGCCGGGCCTGAACATCTCGCGCAGCATCAAGGATGAAGACAAGCGGGATCAACTGCTTGAAATCGCGCATGAACAAATGGGCGACAGCCCTTATGGGTTGATCCTCCGCTCGTGCTGCATGGATGCGGATGCCGGTGACATTGCCGACGACATTTCGGCCATGCTTGCGCAAGCTGAACAAGTGATGAACGACGAGGGGTCCGACGTCGAACTGCTCAGCGAAGGTGACAGCCCGCATATATTGGCATGGCGCGACTGGACCGACCCTGCCGAGGTTGTGACTAAAACCGGCAGTTTTGAAACCCATGGTGTGCTGGATGCGCTGGATGTTGCCCGTGGCATTTCCGAACCTCTCCCCGGAGGCGGATACCTCTATATCGAACCAACCCGCGCATTAGTGGCCGTAGATGTGAACACAGGCGCGGATACGTCGCTGGCGGCAGGAACAAAAGCCAACTTCGCTTGTGCCAAAGCTCTGCCACGTGCATTGCGTGTGCGCGGGCTGGCAGGGCAGATCACACTGGATCTGGCTCCGATGCCCAAGAAAGACCGCCGAGGGTTCGAATCCGCCCTGCGTGCCGCCTTCAAGTCGGATCCGGACGAGACGATATTGGCGGGGTGGACACCTCTGGGTCATTTCGAGTTGCAGCGCAAACGCAGCCGGTTACCTGTCGCTGAGATCCTGAAATGAGCTGCCCGATCTGCGGAGAAGAAACGCAAAAGAAGTTCCGCCCGTTCTGTTCGAAACGCTGCGCAGACATTGATCTGGCCAAGTGGCTGAATGGCTCTTACGCGGTCCCGTCTCAGCGTGAAGACGACCCTGAGACTGAGGCCGATGCGGACGAACACAATACAATGCGACCGCACTGAAAAAATGTAAAAAAGCCTCTGGACACTGCCGGTAGCAAGTCATAGAACGCCTCCACCCAACGACAAACGTCGTTCCCGTGCCCGGGTAGCTCAGGGGTAGAGCAGTGGATTGAAAATCCTCGTGTCGGTGGTTCGATTCCGCCCCCGGGCACCACTTAACAAGCTGATATGTTTATATTTTCTGCTCATGGCTGATCCTCGTTTCGGTCAGGTTTGACGCTTTTCTGCGAAGGTTTGACACTTTGGGCTCGCCTTCGGTTCTCTTCTTCCAATGTCGCCATCGTCTCGCGGTTCTTGTCCGCAAGGTTCGCTGACCGTGAATAGTGCCGCGCCATGGAGGGTGTTTTCTGCCCCAGAAGGTCCGCGATGCGGCGTTCATCCAGCCCGGCCTCGCGCAAAGTCGTGGCGACCGTGTGCCGCAAGCCCTTGAGGGTCAGGCCTTTTTCGATAAGGCCTTCATTCTCAAGGGTGGTCTTGAAGCGGTGCCAAACGGTCGAAAAGCCGTTGTAGGTCCACGCCTCGCCGCGCGAATTGGAAAGCACGGTTTTGGCGTCGTGGTCGGACATACGGTCCAGCGCCTCTTGCAGCGTCGGGCTGACCGGAATCGCAACCTCTTCGCCAGTCTTACCGCGCACGCCCCAAATCGTGCCGTCATCGACCTGATCCTTCCGCAGGCGCAGGGCATCCGACGGATCGAGGCCGGTGTTCATCATCAAGGCGAGGGCCACGCGAACATGGGGCTTGGCTTTGCCCAGGACGGTGTCTCGCTCCTCGATGGTCCAAGGGCGATTGGCATAGGCGCGATCGCGCGGGCGGCGCTTGGGTATGACATCCTTTGCGAAGTTAGCCGAGATGAGCCCTTTCGGGATGTTGTACCGAAATACCTCGCTTAGGAGGGTTCGGACCATATTGGCCCGCCGCCAACCAATCTTCTTTGCAGCTTTGTCGTGGATGCCTGCGATCAGCGGTGTGTCGATCACATGGATCGGCGTGTCGCGGATCGGCTCAAGGAAGTCGGCGCATTTGCGATAGTCTCGCCGGGTGGCTTCGGCGAGGTTCTGGTAGTGCTCGGTTTCAAAGTAGGACTGGATTAGCCCGCCAAGCGTTCCGGCCTTCGGTGCTTTCGCCCGCTGCGCTTCGGCGATGGCGCGTATCGTTTCACATTCGGCATAGAACTCGGCGGAACCTATGGGCGCGTGTGTCAGGTCAACCTTATGGCCGGTCTCGCGATGATAGCATCGCTGCTTGCCGTGCCGGTCCTTGAAAATCTTGAACCCCTTGACCCGCACCTGTGTCATCAAAGCCGGTCCAGAATGGTTTCGCGGGCGTCTGTCACGGACCCTGATTTCACATCATCAATCCAGAGATCGAGATCACGGCGATCCCAGAGCAACGTGCCTTGCTTCAACTCAACGGGTCGCACGGGACAAGCCGCCTTGAAGTGCTTCACCGGCAACCCGGCATAACTAGCGGCCTCAGATTGCTTCAGCATGCGCTTGTCGATCACGCTGATATTGAGATTGGTCGTCGCCATAACCGGACACCCCCGTCAATTCACCGCCGAACCCTCGGCCCCTTTGACCTTGGTCGCGTTCTTCTGAAACCGCTCCCATCCGCTCATGGTCAAGAGCTTGGTCTTAGGGGATATTTCTACAAACTCGAGCTTTCCGCTGTTCATCAACGCTCGAACTTGCGCAACGCTTAGGCCAACCATTGAACTAAGTTCTTTCGGTGATAGGAGCTTTTCGTGAGCCAAAACCTTCTCCTTTTCAGAAGTTAGCGTGAATCAGGTTGATTGCTTGGACGAGCCGTGCTCCGATAACGAAACACAACCAATGGCGTTCATTTGTGCGTATAGCATTCAATTGAGCGCAAACACAAGTGGATTGCCTCGGCAATGGCAGAACGTGCGGAAAATTACCTAGCTGCGCTTGGAGCGCGCCTCGCCATCACCAGAAACGAGAAGGCGTTGTCTCAGGCAAAAATGGCCGAAGCCCTCGGAATGTCGTTGCGCGCCTATCAGAGCTACGAGTTAGGCAAGCGGTCGATTCCAATTGAAGCTCTGATCAAGTTGCACCGGCAATTTGACGTGGACTTGAGCTGGATATTGCTTGGCGTAGAAGCTGTGCGGCTCAAGCACGACCTGGACAAGCTGGAAGAGTTTGAGGTCGAGCTGGACAGGTACCTGTCAGAGAACGGTATCAAACTGAAAAGTGAAAAGCGCGGCGCAATTTCGGCGCGCTGGTACCGCTCTTTCCTCGAAGGGAAAGAGATCGCCATGGACGACGTCCATACCTGGATCGAGCTATTGAGGGAGTGAAAATGGACTTTACACACACTAAGACATGGCAATGCCATCAGTTGGCCAGCACCGAAAAGATGCAAAGAGAAATCACGCGCTTAACGCGCCCAGTGATGATTGCGGCTGCTGCGGTCTCGTTAGCGTATCTCGCGATTTGGGCTCTTGTTTACAACTTTTGGGATGCCGGCGTTCTGCCTGGCCTGCTTCCTTTAGCTGCTGCGGTCACGGGTTTCGCAGTGGTAATACTTTTTCCAGCTTTTGCCCTTGCGCTTGGTATAGAGCAATACTTTGAGAAGCGGCTTAAGGAACAGGGGAATGTTTGAGTTTGACTTTTCCGCCTCTTTTCCCACTCCGATCGTCTTGCTAAGACCGATGCAACCACGTTGTCGTATTCCAACATTGCGACTTAACTGCTCCGGCAAACTCTTTAGGAGTGAATAGTGACAAACCTACCCGAAAATGTGTCTGGCGGCACTCCAGATAGAAAGAATATCGCGGAGCTGCTTCTAGATGAGAGCAATCCTAGGTTTGGTGACCTTGAGCGGGGTATTGAGCAATCCCAGCTTGTCGATCTGATCATCGATAAATTTGGCATTGAAGATGTGGTCAGCTCGCTTGCTATGAATGGTTTCTTTGCAGCAGAACCACTTGTTTGCGTGCGTCAGCCAGATGGTTCCTTAGTAGTCAAAGAGGGGAACCGGCGTCTTTGTGCGTGCATCGTTCTTTTGGGTGATCCAAGGGCAGTTCGCCAGGAGCGCTTAACTGCCAGGGTTCAGGCCGCTTGGAAAGCAAACGGAAGCCCTGCAATAGAACCAATTCCCGTCCTTATTTTCGAACCCGACGGTCCGGCCGCAGAGACTATGCTTTCGTATTTGGGAGTTCGGCACATTGCAGCGGCTCAAGCTTGGGACTCTTATGCCAAGGCGTCTTGGGTTGCCAAGATCACCGATGAAACGGGTATGCCGATCTCCAAGATTACCGAAATGATTGGGGATCAACACAGTACTGTTGTCAGGCTGCTAGAAGGGTATCGCTTCATTCGGCAGCTAATCGAGACAGGGAATTTTCGCCCGAGCGACAGTCAGAAACGTGGTCGCGGAAGTGTTTCAGAGTATCCCTTTTCGTGGGTCTACACCATATTGGGCTATCGAGCGGCTCGCGACTTCTGTGGATTGAGCGAGAAGGTATCGGAGCGAGCGAATCCGATTCCAGAAGATAAGCTTGACAACGCCTCTATCGTCGTTGAAGCGATGTTTGGTGATCGGAAAACTGGGCGAAGCTCGGCAATCGTCGACTCTCGTCAGCTTATTGATCTTGCCAAGGCGTTCTCTGACCCCGACAAGGTCGCTCTGCTAAAGACAGGCAGTGATCTTATAACAGTTCTCGACAAGACTAAGCCGATTGAAGAAAAGCTTGAGGAAAATTTGAGTAGGGTCCGTTCGATCCTTTCCGACTTGGTGGCTTCCGTTTCTGAGACGCCACCCGCTTTAGACTCCGCCAAACAACATCTTGGGACCTCAGTAAAAGTAAGGTCCTCCGCGTCAGATTTGGCAAAACGTCTCAAGGAGATTACGGATAGGGAATTCGAAGAAGATGTCGACTGACCATTCCTACTTTCTGAGAGGTCATTTTCTCAAAGTATCCAAGGATGCAGATCAGGCGGAGTTGGTTGCGCTCCGCTTTGGGAAGTCTCGCGCTTCGTCCGGAGTTCGCGACGATTCGATAGCTGATACATTAGAAGAGAGTTACTCCGCAGACGATGGTGTGGCTGAAGAAGCTTGGCAGTCTCACGAAACCTCTTTGGATACAGCTTCTTCGCAGATCCTCGAAGAACTCGAGCGTCGATCCAAGTCGCTAGGCGATTTGTACCCCTTCCGATTGGAAGGTGATGTACTGACCTACGATCAGTCAGAGACACTTGTTTACGAGTTCTTGTTATGCACGTCATTATCGCCCAGTCTCACAACAGGCCGCTTCAAGGATTTTCCGAGGCAATTTGAACGTCTTGCGACCGTACTCACAGCAAATTTTCTCGGGCCAAATACCAAGTTTTGTCACATTGGTTTTCCGAATGAACACAAGAGATTCAAAAAGGCAGTAGGCGTTGCCATCGAGAATAGTGGGGAGCTTCGTTGGCAACCGATTGACGACTTGCCAGACGAAGGCCCCCGCCAAGGAGACGAGGGCGTTGACTACATTCTTTGGAAGGACTTTGGATGCGGGCGACCGGTTGGCCAACCGTTCTATTTTGGACAGTGTGCGTGTGGCAACGATTGGGACAGCAAGCTAAATGACGTTTCGGCGAAGTTCTTCAAGTGGTTTTCCACGTTGAAAGTCAGTCCTGCTAAGGTCTTTGCAATCCCTTTCGTAGTCCCGGACAACAAACTGAAGGAGGTCAGCAGAGATGCGGGAATTGTGATGGACCGGCTACGCCTTGTTAAGGCTGTTTCAGCAGGGGATCACTTTGATCATGATGACTGGAAAGACAAACTGTTCGACACAATGTGCTTAGTTGCAGCGGCTTAAGTCTACGGAACTATTTTCGAATCCTAGTTGAAGAATCCGGCACACATCGGTTTGCTGAGGCAAACGGAGTCGAGCAATGCCCACAAAGGTTCTAGAGTTTCATGGCTTCGAGCCACTATCGTCAGAAAGCAAGTCATACGCCGCAAGGCGATGGTGTCCTTTTGTCGACGACAAGTGCAAAAAATCGCAAAGCGGCGGTGCTTGCGTCCTGCAAGCTCCAGATTCCCCTCCAGTCATAATTTGCCCCAACCGTCTTTATGGAAGTCAATTTGAGGTAGTCTCAACGATCGCTGAAAAGTCGTTTGGGCCTAGCTCCGAGCTTGTTACAGACTTAGAGGCCGAAAAGCGCAGGAGGAGTAATTCTCTGACCGGTTGCGAAGTAGTAGTTTTTGGTCAAGGGTATAGCGGTGAAGTCGGGATCAAGGCCCCGGCGGCCGAGGGCGAAACAGGTTCCTTTAAGGTAGACTTTTTGCTTACTTCTGTGGGCCCTGAGCTTGAACCGCGGGCAATTGTTGCCGTCGAAGTACAAACCATCGATACCACAAACAGTTACAAGAAAGCGTCCACAAGCTACTACGCCGAACAACCACACCCCAGCAAATGGGGTGAGGGCGGAACCAACGCTGGGTTCAATTGGGAGAATGTTACAAAGAGAATTCTGCCCCAAATAATTTACAAAGGGCACGCTCTAAGGCGCGAGAAATTAGCACGACACGGCCTGTTTTTTGTTTTGCCTGACCCGGTCTTGCAGAAGATCCGGACTCGGATTGGCGGCGCACTTTTGGAGTACCCAAAGGGTCCGGGCACAGTGACCTTCCATTCCTATCAGCTTGTTGAAGATTGGTCAGCTGGCGAACGCCCAATCGAGCTTGTGACTGAGTTTACAACCACAGTTGAGCAGATCGCGTTTGCCTTCGTTTCCCCTCAAAACTTGCCACCATTAGGCATTTATGAAGATACGATTTCGACCAAACTGAAGGCACTTAGACGCAAGAAGAGTCTGTGACACTCGTTCAAGAAGCTAGGCAATAGCAGCTTCTAGCTGCGAGCTGTTGGTTTCTGACCTGATTGCGTCCAAAATCGCGAGTCCGATGCACTTTCCCATCAGTGGCGGAACTGCGTTTCCTACTTGAACGAACTGTTCGGTTCGTGGCCCAGCGAAGTGGAACCAATCCGGGAAAGACTGAAGGCGCGCGGCTTCGCGAACAGTAATGCTGCGATCTTGTTCTGGGTGAATGTAGGCTCCCCAATGAATGTCGCATTTGGTGAGGATAGTGCAGGCAAGGCCATCCCAACGCATCCTCCCATATCTTTTTGTATGATCGCTTCGCTTGGCTCGTTTCATCCCAGCTGGCAGCAGATCATATGGCACGTCGCGCCAACTGCCACCTTGTGGAATGTGCTGCATACGCTCCAAATTTATGGCTCCGAGCTTCGAAGCCGAATGGTTGTGAACCTTGCTCGATCCGCGCCTGAGCTGCGCCTGAAAGTCTGAGTTAGCCCGCGTTCTGTAGTTCGTTACACCGCGATCCTCGCCGTTAACAAGCTCAGGGAGATCAGACAGTGCATCGCGGATTGTGGTGTACGGCTGCAAGTTAGGACCGTGAGTTTTTGTCGGCCAGACAATAGGGGCACCTATACGGTTGCCGATGAAAACAACGCGACGGCGTTCTTGAGGAACGCCATACTCTTCTGCCCTCAGAATTTGAGCTTCGACGTTGTAGCCGAGACTACGAATACCTGACAAAACGGCTTGAAAGGCTTCGCCTTCACCGGCGGACATGATCCCGGTAACATTCTCCATAACCAGCCACTTGGGCATCAAGCCCTCAACGATCCGGAGGTACTCCTTGAATAAATGGCTGCGTTGGTCGTGCATACCGCGCTGGTGATTGTAGACGGAGTAGCCCTGGCACGGTGGGCCGCCTGCCAGGACATCGAGCTCGAACTTCCTTAATCCCGTCGCTTGCAAGAAATCACTTGCGGCCAAGTCGTAGATTGAACCTGGAATGAATGTGGCCTGGGGGTGTGTCGCGGCAAACGTCGAACCCGCGTGCTCGTCGATATCGTTGCCCGAAAGCACATGGAATCCCGCTTGACGCATGCCTTCGGACAGGCCGCCAGCGCCACAGAACAAATCAATTACGGTCTGCCCATTCATCATCTTCCACCCAAATCGCAAAGACACGGAAAAAGCTTGCCAAATGCCTGCATTTTGTCCGCTCTCTTTACCTTTATACAACCAGTTGTGCCAAAGCAAAGCAACACTGAAGGCATTCTATCTGCCATGTTCTTAATTCGTTCTTACCGCTCAAAGTAACAAGCTTCAAGCTCCACAGAGCTTGCAAATTCCTTCGGGGGCTCAATGCCTCAACCCCCGTTCCGCATGCGCCTCCTGACTGTCTAGCTGTCCCTCAACCTCTCGGCGGCGGCTTTCGCTAAGGTCAAGCTCTGCTGCAAGGTCTCGCCCAGCGTCTTGTAATTCGCCTCGTCGTTCAGCAATCCGCTCAAGGCCTTCATGGATGCGGCTTGCGAACGAATGAGCAAAGTTACGCAGTCTCTCAAGCCAGCCAGCTCCCTCTCGATCTTGCCGGTCGAGCGTGTTTCCAAGGCGGTCAAATCCCTCGCGGAGGCTTCTGACGCCGTCACCAACCGCTCGACGCAGGCGAGCAAGTCGCGTTCCAAGGCTGTCAGTTGGGTCATCTAATCCTCCTCGATCCGAATGCAGGTCACGTGTCTCTCGTCCATCGTGCAGGTCCTGAGCCGTGTCTTCGACGGGTCCAGGATCAGCCAGGTCCCCTCGGGTCGTTCGATCCGTGTGAGGCCCAATTCCATCAGCTCCGAGCGTGTCAGGTGCACAGTCCAGAAAAAGCTCGCGGCCATCATCGAGGCGATCCCCGTCAGCACCATCGCCGCGATCAGCCAGGGCGAGATCGTCAGCCAGAGGCGGATCGACCTCAGCCGCGTCTCGAACAGGCTCGCGGTCTCGGTCTGAAATCGGCGCGTATCGCTCGCGATGGTATGCTGCGCGGCGCCCACAATGTTCTTCAAATCGATCCTGAAGCTCTTGAGCTGGGATGAGATCGAGGCGACGTGTTCCTGTCTGATCTCGTCGAGCTCCGCGTTCAGCTTCTCGCTCAGCCTGGTCGGCTTGCCAGTCTTCATGGAAAATCTCTCCTTTCAGCCGCCAACGCTCGCTAGTCTCGGGATCACGGGCGGTGATGTAGGCTTTGCCCGTGCGCGGGAGATCGAAGCCCGCGTCGGTAAGCGCCTCGATCATGGTCGCGCGGTCGGCGATCAGGCCCATGTCGATCTGGTCCTGTATCCAGGTGTGCAGCTCGTCCCGGCCTTGGGCGCGAGTTGGGGCCTCTATGGTGTCCCGGACCTCTTGCGCCCGCTCTACGTCCATCGGATCGGCCCAGTCGTGGCGCTGATTCATCTCGTCGCGCAGGCTGTCATAGGCGTCCTGATAGCCCGGTGGGGCGATGTTGAGACTTTTGCCTGTCGTCAGCTCCAGGCGCGGCGTGCAGAAGTGAAGCTCGACCCGGCCTTCGTGGCGATGGCGGACCCAGAGCACCTCATATTGCTCAGGGTCCAGCCCCGCGAAGGCCAGCCGCTCGAACTGGTCCATAACCTCAGCCTGCTGGTCCTCGGTCGGGGCGTCTGTGCCCGCAAAGCTGATCACACCCGCGCGGTAGGTCCATTGGTGGCGGCTGGCGTCGATCAGGGCCTCGGTGCGCTCGGGGTTACCGCGCAGCACCTCCGGCAGTGGATCGCGGGTGACGGTCTTGGGTTGGCCGTCGGCATCACGGATAAGGTCGCGGTCGGCGTCATAGGCCAGCACCCGCTCGGCCACGAGGTACCCGACCGGACCCGCGCCCGCGCCCTTGCCATTGGGGAAGAACTTGATCAGCACCGCCGCGCCTCTTCGAGGAGAGCGGCGAGTTGGCGTTCAATCACAACAAGGCGGCGCGCGACTGTCAGCGTGTCGAGGTCGGTGCGCCCGGTCTTCATGGCGTGGTTCAGCCAGCGAGCGATCTGGTTGAGATTCCCGCCGATGCGCCCGACCGCCAGCACGAGTGCCGGATCGACACGCGGTACTGGCTTGCGGCGGCGGACCTCGGTGAGGCCGAGCGCCTCCCGCAGCAGCGTCGAGGCAGGCAAGCCAGCGGCTTCAGCTTTGGCGCGCAGCTGGGCCTTCTCGGACGCGGTGCAGCGGAACACGAAGGTCTCGGTGAGCGGCTCTTTGGCGGGGGCTTTGCCCACGCCGGTGGGGTTCGAAGGGGAGGCGTGCCGCCCCTCGCAAGGTCCCGTGTCATCGGCGCAGCCGTATGACATGGGTCGCCTTGCTGTTTGCGCTTCGGTGGAGTCGGTGGTGCTCATGATCTGAGGCCTGCCGCCTGGATTTGCGCTTGCGTTACCAGCTCTGCGGCCAAGAGCGCATCAATTTGGCCGGGTGTGATGTGGCGGCAAAGCGGATGGCGATCCGTGACCCAGCCCGCCAAGCCTGCAAGCATTTCGGCTTCCTTCGCTTTCGCTTCATCCCGGCCCTTGGCGATGTCTTCGACATAGGCGCGCCACCGTCCCGACCTGAACCAGTTGTCCGAGAAACAAACCTTGGAGCGGGTGAAGCCCGCGCTGTCCGCCGCGTAGGCCTTCACGGCCTGCAACAGGTCCTCGACCTCTGTCCCAGCGTCCAAACCCTCCCTTATCCGACTGAGGCACTCAGCCTTCCCGCGCACTCGGTCGGGCGGATAGGAGGCCAGAATCCTCTTAGCTTCTTCGTCCGCCGCCGCCTCGCGCCTGCGCGTAGGTGGTTTATGGATGGTTTTAGGATGGTTTGGGGGCCGTGGTGGTCCCGGTACCCCGGCCACTGTGGCCCCCGTTCCGGGTCCAGTCTGGACGGGGTCCACTGTGGCCCCCGTCTCGATATCGGGCTCGGCGGTCAGTTCAAGCGCATCGATCTTGGCCAGATCGATCCGGTACACAACGGTGAAGCCATTCTTGCAACCGCGCGCGCCAGTCTCGACCAGGATGCCTTCCTTCAGGAACTCCCGGATCGTCCGCTTGACCGTTGTTTCCCCCAATTCGGTATGCCGCTGGATCGTGCCTTTCGAACACCAGATGCCCGACCCATCATCGGAGGCCTTGTCCGCCAAAAACATGATGATCTGCTTGCGCGTCGCACTCCCGAACTTCCGCTCGGCACAAGCGTTTGCCACGCGCCAGCTCATCGGGAGGGCTCAGGAGCAAGGTTTGACAATTCGCCGCCAAGTGCTTGATGCGCCGTGGTGGGTTTGACAGATTTTTCGTGACTAACCTGTTGAGCCTTTTCAATAAGCTTCGGTTTGAAAATCCTCGTGTCGGTGGTTCGATTCCGCCCCCGGGCACCACTCTTAGATCCAGAGATATCTAAGAATGTACAAAAAGCATTGATTTATCAATGTCTAGCGCTAATGCTGTGTCCAATGCAGTCCAAAATGATCCTGCTTAAATCAGTTTAGATGGGGGTACTATTGGGGGTATTTTTTGTGAGGATGTTATTTTGCCGCTTAGGTCATGTTGACAAATGGCGAAACCAAAGCCGGATGGACGTTATATCGATGAATCCCAGGAAGCTTTCTGCGGTCTTGTCGTAGCGGGTTGCAACACGCCGAGCGTTCTTGAGCTTGTTGAAGCAGCGCTCGACCCGATTTCGCAGACGATAAAGTGAGCGGTCGACGCCAACGCGCATCTTTCTGGTTTTCCGCATGGGAATCTGGGTCATCACATCTCGATCATTCATCTTTTTGCGTATTTTGTCAGCATCATAGCCGCGATCTGCTAATAACACGCGCGGCTGAGGCAGATTATCTGCCATGACCAAATCGAAACCACGATAGTCAGATGTCTGGCCCGGTGTGATCTCGGTCCTCATGGGCAAGCCCTGTGCGTTTACGAGAAGGTGGATCTTGGTCGTGAAGCCACCTCTCGAACGGCCAAAACCCTGTCGCGGAGTCCCCCTTTTGCACCCGCTGCCTGATGATGGGCGCGGATTACGGTGCTATCGATCATTTGCAGGGCGTCTGGCACTGCTCCACTTCGGTTCAAGGCGTCCATAATCTCTTCCCATAACCCCGCCAGTGTCCAGCGCCGAAACTGTCGGTAGACGCTGAACCACTTGCCGAACTCTTCCGGCAGGTCGCGCCACGGAGCCCCTGTCCTGGAAATCCAGAAAATCCCATCAAGAACAAGGCGGTGGTTGATAGGCTTGCGTCCATTCGGGGCGCGGACAGCCAAGATGAACCGCTCAAAGAACGCCCATTACTCGTCCGACATCAGGTCTCGTGCCAAGCTGGTCTCCGTCGTAGATACCAGCTTGAATCATGCCCGCCGACAGATGTGGATCCCTTTTGTCAACATGACCTAGCATTGTCAGTGATAATGGAACAGAGTTCACCAGCCGGGCGATCCTGAAATGGGCGAACGAAAACGGCGTGGACTGGCACTACATCGA